>JBGQCW010000139.1:0-5901 GCA_041495565.1 Candidatus Acidiferrum sp. | reverse complement strand
GGCGCGCTTTACGAGGTCGAGCTTTACCTGGTTTGCGGCGACCTGGCGAACCTCCAGGCCGGCGTCTATCACTTCGCTCCCGCAGAGTTCGGCCTGCGCCGTCTGCGCGCCGGTGATTATCGCCGCGTCCTTCTCGAAGCCACCGGCGGTGAACCCGCCATCGCCCACGCGCCGCTCAGCATCATTTGCACTTGCACCTACTGGCGCAACGCGTGGAAATATCAGGCTCGTACTTATCGGCATTTCGGCTGGGACAACGGCACTCTGCTCGCGAACCTGCTTGCGGTCGCCACCGCCCTGGGGCTGCCGGCCAAGGTGGCGTGCGGCTTCGTGGACGCGAACGTCAATCGCCTGCTGGATGTAGATCCCCAGCGTGAAGTGGCTTTCTCCCTCGTAGCCCTCGGCCACGTCGCAGCTCTCCCGCCGCAATCCCCTGCGGAAATCTCCCCACTTCGCCTCGAAACCGTCCCGCTTTCGCAGCGCGAGGTGGACTATCCGCTCATGCGAGAAATGCACGCGGCCTCTTCGCTCGATTCGCCCGAGGAAGTGGTGGCGTGGCGCGGCCACACTCCCATGACAGATTTTCCGCCGCCCGCCGGACCCATCGTTCCTCTCGTGCCTTTGTCCGATGCGGAGATGCCGCGCGACCCCATTGAGCAGGTGATCCAGCGGCGCGGTTCTACCCGCAAGTTTGCCCGCAGCCCAATCACTCTGGCGCAGCTTTCCACCCTGCTGGACCGCGCGACCCGCGGCGTGCCCGCGGATTTCCTCGATCCTCCCGGAGCCCAGCTCAATGATCTCTACTTGATCGTCCACGCCGTCGAAGGGCTCCCGTCCGGAGCCTACGTCTTCCACCGCAGCCGCGGGGTATTCGAATGTCTGAAGCAGGGAAACTTCCGCGCCGATGCCGGTTATCTCGGATTGGAACAAGAGCTGCCCGCCGACGCGGCCGTGGACATTTTTTTCCTTTCGGACTTGCGGCCCATTTTGCAGCGCTTCGGCAATCGCGGCTATCGCGCGGTGCAACTCGAAGCCGGCATTCTTGGCGGCAAGCTGTACCTGGCGGCCTATGCGCAGCGGCTGGGCGCCACCGGCCTCACCTTCTTCGACGACGACGTGGTCCGCTTCTTCTCTCCCCACGCCGAAGGCAAGAGCGCGATCTTCTTGGTGGCCGTCGGCAACAGCGCGAAACACAAACCCCGGTAATCAGCCTTAAAGGCCGTGTGTCCCAGCTCCCGAAACTCATCGCCGGATGAGTGCTCCATCCCAACGTTCCGACGTGTCCCGCCCATACACTCTCCCGCTAGGGCCTGCTATTCTTGGGGGGACACTCACGGGGAATTCGGACGGACCATGTTTGAGAATCTGACAGAGAAGCTGCAGCGCACGTTCAAGAACCTGCGCGGGCAGGGCAAGCTCACCGAAGAGCACATTGACGCCTCGCTTGCGGAAATTCGCGAGGCGCTGCTCGAAGGCGACGTCAACGTCGGCGTGGCCGACGAGCTACTCGCGAACATTCGGGCGAAGGCCATCGGCAGCGAAGTCATGCTGCAGCTTTCGCCGGACCAGCAGGTGGTGAAAGTTGTTCGCGACGAGCTCGCCGCGATGCTCGGCAAGCACGCCAAGCCGCTTTTCGCTTCGCGCCCGCCTTCGGTGTGGATGATCGTCGGCTTGCAGGGCTCCGGTAAAACCACTACCACCGGCAAGCTCGCCAAATGGCTTTCGCAACACGGACATCGTCCGCTCGTCGTTTCCACGGACGTTTATCGTCCCGCGGCGCGCGAACAGCTCGCGCAAGTTGCGAAAGCTGTCGGTACCGCGGTTTGGCCGGGCGCTGGGACGGACAAGCCGCTCGAAATCGTGAAAGGCGCCATTAAGGAAGCGAAGCTTTCCGCCAGCGACGTCGTCCTCGTAGACACCGCCGGCCGCCTGCACATCGACGATGATTTGATGAACGAGCTGAGCAATCTGAAAAAAGAACTGCAACCCAGCGAAATGCTCTTCATCGCGGACTCCATGCTCGGACAGGACGCTGTGCGCTCCGCCGGCGAATTCCACAAGCGCCTCGGACTCACCGGCGTGATTCTCACCAAGCTCGACGGCGACGCCCGTGGCGGCGCTGCGCTGAGCATCGGGAAAGTCACCGGCGCGCCCGTAAAGTTCGTCGGCCTCGGCGAAAAATACGACGCCCTCGAAGCTTTTTATCCCGAGCGCATCGTCTCCCGCGTTCTCGGCATGGGCGACCTCATGTCGCTCATCGAACGTGTGGAACAGACCGTCGACAAAAAAGCCGCCGCAGAACTCGAACGCAAGCTCCGCAAGGAACAGTTTACGCTGGAAGATTTCCGCGATCAGCTGAAACAGATTCGCAAGATGGGCCCGCTCGAAAAGATCGTCGACATGCTTCCGAAAATGGGGCCGCTGGCCAATTTGCCGAAGGATGCGAAGGTGGACGAGGGCCAGCTCACGCGCGTCGAGGCTATCATCAACTCCATGACCAATCAGGAGCGCCGCGACCACAACGTGATCGACGGGAAGCGCCGCAAGCGCATCGCGAAAGGCAGCGGCACGACCGTTCAGGACGTCAATACCGTCCTCAAGCAATACCTGCAAATGCGCACGATGATGAAGCAGTACGGCAGCATGGCGGCCCGCGCCAAAATGAAAGGGCTCGGCAAACTTTCTGGTTTGTCGTGAATTTGCAGTATCGCCGCTTTAGCGGCGGGCTCCGGCGATACTCATCGGAATGGGTTCTTGCGCGGTTCCGCGGTCATTTATACTTCCAAGGACGTTCCGGCCGGACCTACAGATGCCGAAACCGATACGACAGGGCAGGACTCATCGAATGCAGCCTTATGATTTGATCGTGATTGGCTCCGGCCCGGGCGGCCAGCGCGCCGCGATTCAAGGCGCAAAAGCGGGGAAGCGAGTCGTCGTCATCGAGAAGCAAACTTCCGTCGGCGGCGTATGCATCAACACCGGCACGATCCCCAGCAAAACGATGCGAGAAGCGGTGCTGCATCTCTCCGACTTTTATGACAAGAATTTCTACGGCACCAACCATAAAACCGAAGAAAACATCACCATGGCGGACTTGAACTTCCGCGTCCATCACGTCATCGAAAACGAAATCAATGTCATCCAGGATCAACTCAAACGGAATGGCGTAGAGCTGATCCACGGGATTGGGAAATTCGCCGATCCCCACCATATCCGGGTTGAAGGCAGCGGCGGCTACACGGAATTCGAGTCGGAATACGTGGTGCTGGCCACCGGCACGAAACCGGCGGTCAGTCCCAAGGTGCCGATTAACGGGCGCAACATCATCAACAGCGACCAAATCCTGAACATGCCGCAGATCCCCAAGACGCTGATCGTGGTGGGCGGCGGAGTGATCGGGGTGGAGTACGCGTGCATGTTCGCGACGCTGGGCGTGCGCGTGATCCTGGTGGAGAAGAGGCCGCGGCTGCTGGAATTTGCCGATGGGGAGATGGTGGAAGCGCTGATGTATCACATGCGGGACCAGCGGGCAACATTGCGGCTGAACGAAGAGGTCGAAAGCGTCGAGGAGCTGCCGGATGGAAAGGTAGCGGCGAACCTGGTCAGCAAGAAGAGAATAATCGGAGATGCGCTGCTCTATGCGGTGGGCCGGCAAGGAAACGTGGATGGATTGAATCTGGCTGCTGCCGGCGTGGAATGCGACGAGCGCGGCCGCATCAAGGTGGATGAGAATTACCGTACGGCGCAGCCGAACATCTTTGCGGTGGGCGATGTGATTGGTTTCCCCAGTCTTGCGTCGGTCTCGATGGAACAGGGGCGGATCGCCGCCGCGCGGGCCTTCAA
This sequence comes from Candidatus Acidiferrum sp., assembly GCA_041495565.1. GTDB lineage: Bacteria > Acidobacteriota > Terriglobia > Acidiferrales > UBA7541 > Acidiferrum. The sequence continues at coordinate 2,058 of JBGQCW010000139.1, read as the reverse complement.
CTTGGACGTGCACACCGATCCCGCAGGCTATCCTTATGGGATTTACACGATTCCGCAGATTTCGTTTATCGGGAAAACGGAAGAACAGCTTACGGAAGCCGACGTTCCCTATGAAGTCGGCGTTGCCTACTATCGTGAAATTGCTCGTGGGCAGATCAGCGGCCATACCGATGGGCGGCTAAAACTCCTCTTTCATCGCGAGACGCTGGAACTCCTGGGCGTGCACATCTTCGGCGAGGATGCGACCGAGCTGCTACACATCGGCCAGGCGGTTTTCCTGCTCAAGGGCAAGATCACGTATTTCGTGGACACGGTGTTTAACTATCCGACACTTGCAGAATGCTACAAGGCCGCCGCCTTCAATGGCCTAAACCGGCTCCGCTGAGGGCAATCGGTCAGTTCGGTTTCCGTACTGCATTCCCCGGGTTAGTTCGCAGGCTTGATGTTATGGTTCATGCGGAAAAAGTTCGTCGGGTCGTATTTATTCTTGAGGCCGACCAGACGGTCGTAATTGGGCCCGTAAGCTGCGCGTGCAAACGGATCTCCTTCGTCCGAGACGTAGTTGCCATACGAACCTTCGACAAGGAAGGGCTGCAGAGCATTCCAGGAGGTGCGCGTCCATTGGATGTTCTTCTCTGACTCGGATGGACTTTCCCAGTTGGACCAGAACATGAGGTTGTAGGAGTGCCGGCGATGGGGAAAGGCAGTATCCGTGATTCCCACTCGTGTGGCAGCACCATGCCAGTGCTCGACGAATGGGGCAAAGCTGAAAGGAGAGGGGCTCTTTCCCGCAAACTCCGCGAGCGCCCGAATGGCGTCGTCGTTCAGAGCGCGGATGAAGTTTGATTTCACATAGGTCTGGCGTCCGGGTGGGAAGAACGGATCGAACATGCCTTGCAGCTGGAGATAGCTCATGACACCGATGGCATCAGCAACCGGTGGACCGAACGTCCGCAATGGTTTCAAGACCTTTTCCCCCTCGGACGGGTGCCCGCAGTAACAAGCCGCAACGGCAAAGACCGGCATGTTGTCCGGCGTTGTAATCGAACCGCATTGGATGACCAATTCGTCGGGGATGGTTTGTGAGAATTCCCGAAAAAAACGCAGAACTTCCTGTGCCTTTGCAACCGGATAGAAAACGGCGCCGCCGAACACAGGACCGAGTTCATGCAAACGGTATTCCAGCGATGTGACGATTCCGAAGTTGCCGCTGCCGCCGCGGACCCCCCAGAACAGGTCTTCGTTTTCGTCGGCATTTGCCGTCAGTAGGCGGCCATCGGCGGTAACCACGTCGGCGCCTATGAGGTTGTCAAGCGCGAGGCCGTACTTGGCATGCAAGTGGCCCCAGCCGCCGCCGAGCGTCAGACCCGCGATGCCAGTTTTTGAGACCACACCCAACGTAGTGGCCAGACCGAACGCTTGCGTCTCGCGATCGAACTCCCCCAGCGTCAGACCCGGTTGCGCACGGACTGTTCGCCTGGCGGGATCGACGCGTATGCCTTTCATGGTGGAAAGGTCGATCATCAGGCCACCGTCGCAAACGGACTTCCCAGCAACGCTATGGCCTCCGCCGCGAACAGAAACAAGAAGGTCATGCTCGCGGGCGAAACGCACGCAGGCGATTACATCGGCGGCGCCAGTACAGCGTGCGATGACGGCTGGTCGCCGGTCGATCATGGCGTTCGGAATAGTGCGAGCCGCGTCGTAACCGTCCTGGCCAGGGCAAAGCACTGCGCCGCGCACAGTTGTTCGAAGTTTTTCAATCGCAGAGATATCTACCAAGGTGCCTCCTTTGGAGGCGTGGCCTCAGGCCGATCTGAAAGACGCTTTGTCCCGTGCAGGGGAGGCACGAGTTGCCGCCGAGGATGCTGCGCATAAGCCCCATTGTCAAGCAAATTTGAAAAGTTGGCTTTCAGGAAAATGGCCGGGAGCAACGGTCAGCGAAAGCTCCCGGGTGAGACCGATATCCTAGCAAGGATCCAAGACCGCGCGGAGAGTTTGGTTGGCGCGGGGTGGCTTGGCAGGCTAGAATGGATGGGTTCAGGAGGACTGACTTAG
>JBGQCW010000138.1:0-5927 GCA_041495565.1 Candidatus Acidiferrum sp. | reverse complement strand
GGCAATCCGAAGCTGAACGCCAGCCACGTGAGAAGCGCGATCACCCCGATGTGCATCCCTCGCGCGATGAGCAGCGCGTTGGCAATGCCGAATTTCTTGGGAACCGAAAAAAGGCCCGCCCGCTGGTCGTACTCCACGTCCTGGCAGGCATAGAGCACGTCAAAGCCTCCGACCCACAACGTGACCGCGGCGCAGAGAATGAGCATCCGCAGGTTGAGGCCGCCGGTGATGGCAATCCAGGCCGCGGCGGGAGAAATCCCCAGCGCGAAGCCAAGAAAAAGATGCGACCAGTTGGTGAAGCGTTTCGTATAGGAATAGAAAAAAAGAATCGCGATCGCCAATGGCGCGAGCTTCAGCGCAAGTGGATTGAGCTGCCATGCCGCAAGCAAAAATACCGCAACGGCAACGAACGTGAAAAACCAGGAGAATTGCACGGAGAGAGCGCCGGTCGCGAGCGCGCGCTGTTTCGTGCGCGGATTTTCACGGTCGTAGCGCAAATCCGCGATGCGGTTCATGGTCATGGCCGCAGAGCGTGCCGCGACCATGGCGACGACAAGCCACAGAACTTGCCGCAACGTGGGCCATCCATGCTGGGTAGCGCGCGCCGCCAGCAGCGCCCCCGTCAGCGCAAAGGGCAGCGCAAAAACCGAGTGCTCGAATTTGATCATCTCCAGAACGGTCCTGATGCGCTTGGCCATTTGGAAGCTACGCCTCGGCCTTTTTTGACGCCGGTGTGCCCGCCCAGCGGTACATTCTTTCTTGAGGCAGATCGATCTGCGCGAGCACGCGGCAAACGTACTGCGTCACAAGATCGTCGATCGTTTTCGGATGATGATAAAAAGCGGGAACCGCAGGCATGATGACCGCGCCGGCCTGCTGCGCGCGCAGCATGTTTTCCAGATGCACGCGATTAAACGGCGTGTCACGCACGCAGAGAACGAGTTTGCGGCCTTCCTTGAGCATCACGTCCGCGGCGCGCGCGACGAGATCGTCGCTGACGCCGTTGGCAATCGCGGCAAGTGTACCCATCGAGCAGGGAATCACGACCATGGAATCGACCGCGTAACTGCCCGAAGCGATGGAAGCACCGACGTCTTTGTTGGACAGAATTTCAATTTTCGCGGTCCGGTGGCCCAGGATGCGGCTGGGAAGCTGCTTCAAATCGCCGGAAGTAATGCCGAGCTCTTCCGTAAGCAGCCGCTGGCCGGTTTCCGTGACGACGAGGTGAACACGCGCGGCGCGAGCGTCTTCTTCGAGCAGTACGAGCGTTTTTTGCGCGAGGACGGCCCCGCTGGCGCCGGTCACACCTACGGTGACAATCTGTTTTTGTGTGTCAGCCATGATTTCCGCGAGGATGAATTCAGTCTCGCAGCGGCGTTGCGGCAAGTCAAGTTAAGGGTATCGTCCCGTGCAATGATAGAATTCGCGGCGGTTGAAGAATATGAATCAGCTTGAATTGCTGAAAATTCTGGAATCCGTGAAGGCCGGCAAACTCGCACCCGCGAAGGCGATCGAGCGCCTGAAGCATTTGCCCTTCGAGGATTTGGGATTCGCGAAAGTGGATCACCACCGCGCGCTGCGACAGGGATTCGCCGAAGTGATTCTCGGCAAAGGGAAAACGCCGCAGCAGGTCGCTGCAATCGTAAAGGCCATGCTGCGCCAGAAAGATTCACGGCAAAATATCCTGGTGACGCGCGCCGACGTGAAAATGTTCGCGGCCGTGAAGAAGCTGAATCGCGCCGCGAAATTTCACCCGCTGTCCGCCGTGATTACCATCGAGCGCAGCGCCGAAATTACCGGGAAGGGCACGATTCTTGTGGTTTCCGCGGGCACCAGCGATATTCCCGTCGCCGAAGAAGCACTCTTGACGGCCTGCATGATGGGCAATCGCGCGGAGCATTTGTACGATGTGGGCGTGGCAGGAATTCACCGCTTGCTGGAACATCGCGAAAAAATGACACAAGCCCGCGTAATTATTTGTGTCGCTGGAATGGAAGGCGCATTGCCGAGCGTCGTCGGCGGCCTGGTGGCGGTGCCGGTGGTCGCTGTTCCCACCAGCGTCGGCTACGGCGCAAGCTTCGGCGGCGTCGCCGCCCTGCTCGGCATGCTCAACAGTTGCGCCTCCAACGTCACGGTCGTCAATATTGACAACGGTTTCGGCGCCGCTTGCGTCGCTTCCTGCATCAACCGCCTGTGAAGATTTCACGAGGATTCTCTGCGAGTTTCTGTGCACTCTGCGTCTCTGCGTTGTCTCTTTCTTCTTCTCTGCAGCACAAGTAACGTTGGCTGCCTTCATGGTCTTAACAGAACTTTCATCACGCCCGGCTGCTGGGCGAAGGCGATGGCTTTGTGCGCTTCCGCGAGCGGAAAGGTGCGTGTGATGAGCGGCGTTGGATCCACTTCACCGGAACGCAGTAAAGCAATCGCTTTGCCAAAGGGGCCGCAGCGCGAGCCAACCACGGTAATTTCCTTCACGACGATGGGCCATGTCTCGACGGGAGCGGCGCCGTGGAACGTGGATTTCAGAACGAGCGTTCCGCGCGGCTCGGTCATGTGTTGCGCGAGAGTGAGGCCAGTGGGCGATCCGGTGGCTTCAACGAGAAGTGCAAAGTTATCTTTAATGTGCTTCAAATCGCAAGCATCGCCACGGACTTTTCGTGTTGCGATACCCGCGCGGCGGGCCAAGGCTAACTTTTTGTCGTGCTTGCCATACATCACGACGCGCGGGATAGCCGTGTGAAGGACACGCGCGATGAGCTGGGCGAGTTTGCCGTCGCCCAGAACTGCGGCCGAATGAAAGTTCTTCACATCGATCTGATCGAGGATTTCACAAGCAGCAGCGAGCGGTTCAACGAAAACGGCCTGCTCATCCGTGACATTATTGGGAACGATGTGCAGGTTTTCAATCGGCAGCGCAAGAAATTCCGCGAAAGCGCCGTCGTGATTCACGATCCCGAGGACCGTGCGACGCGCGCAATGCGTCTCCCATCCCCGTTTGCAAAAATTACAAATGGGTTTGAAGCCATACGCGGAACAAGAAACATTGATCTCTCCACAGACGCGGCGCCCCAGCCATTTCTTCTTTGTCGCGGCGGAGCCACCGCGGATCTCCGCGACCTCGCCGACAAATTCGTGCCCGGGCGTGCCGCGAAAATCGTGATAACCGCGAAGAATCTCAACGTCGGTGTTGCAAATCCCCGCGATCCGCACGCGGATGAGCGCCCAGCCCTTCCGCAGCTTCGGAAGCGGTTTTTTCTTGGCTACAAGTTTGTGGCGATGAACATGGAACGCGAGCATTCGATCTTTTTCAATCCTCAGTGCAGCACAGCAGCCAGCGTCTTAATCAAGAGCGGCTCCTGGTCGGGGAAGACGGTGCGGAGGTCGAGGACGAGGCGGTCGTCTTCGACGCGGGCGATCACGGAAATACCGGATGGTGCGCGGCGCAGGCGCTGCTCGAGTTTCGTTGCGGAGTAACGCGCACTGGCGATGCGAATCACTTTCGACGGCAAGGACTGCGACGGCGTCGATCCGCCGCCCGCGAGAGAAGTACCATCGGCGATTTCGATCTCGACTTCGTCCAGAGGAAGTTCCGGCCGCAGCTCGCGGATGAAATTGTCGGCGCGGCGTTTCAGTTCCTGCGGCTTCATTCGAATCATGCGCATGGCAGGGATTTCGTCCCAGGCGGCGCGAAGATAAGCGCCAAGTGTGGCTTCAAGCGCGGCGATCGTAAGTCTGTCCACGCGCAACGCGCGAAAGAGCGGATGGCGCCGCACGACTGCAATGAGATCTTTCTTGCCCGCGATGATGCCTGCCTGCGGCCCGCCCAGAAGCTTGTCGCCACTGAAAGTGACAATGCCAACGCCAGCTTCGATGCTTTGGCGGACCGTAGGCTCGGTGATGCCGTGCTCGGAAAGATCGACGAGGCAGCCGGAGCCGAGATCTTCGACGAGAGGCATGCCGGAGCGCTGACTGAGTGCTGCCAATTCCTCGAGCGAAGGCTTGTCAGTGAATCCGGTGACGGTGAAATTCGACGGATGCACGCGGAGCAGGAGACGCGTTTTTTCGTTGACGGCGTTTTCGTAGTCGGCGAGGCGAGTGCGATTGGTCGTGCCGACTTCGCGGAGGAGGGCGCCGCTCTGCTCCATGATTTCCGGGATGCGGAATCCGTCGCCGATTTCGATGAGCTCGCCGCGCGAGACGATGACTTCGCCGCCGCGCGCCAGTGCGGCGAGAGTCACGAGAACGGCGGCCGCACAATTGTTGACCACGATAGCGGCCTCGGCGCCCGTGAGCCGTGTCAGAAGTTCGGCGGTGTGCACGTCGCGTTTCCCGCGCGCGCCAGCTTCCAAATCGTATTCGAGATTCGAATACTGCGTGGCGGTGCGGCGAAACTCTTCGACGACGGCCGCGGGAAGCGGCGCCCGGCCGAGATTCGTGTGCAGGATCACGCCGGTGGCGTTGATCACCGGCTGGAGCGAACGAGAGAGAATTCGTTCGACCTCCGCAGTGATGAGTTCCTCGACGGAGGCGGCACCGAGGCCGGCCACGGCCACATTCTTTTCGCCGGTGATTCGTGCGCGAAGACCGGAAAGGACCGCACGAGCAACTTCGACGACCAGGTTGCGGTCCACGCGATTCGAAAGCGCCGCCAGCCGCGGCTGAAGGAGCAATTCGTCGACCGAAGGAATCTGGCGCAGAAGTTCGGCCTGCTCGGCCGAAACCGTAGTTTTGCCGCGTACTTCCATGCCGACATTTCAGCACAGTGCGGAGCGCCGGGCAATGGCGATGGCCTGTTCCTGCGAACGGGAAAGGGGCGCGGCCAGGAGCGGTGCTGGATGCGCATCGCGACGCACTCCACCGGTTGACGCGATTCGTCCGTACTCCTAGCATGGTGGTTCGGGGGGATTCCTCCACGCATGGCGACTATCGACGAAGATCTGGGCCAGTTCGAACGGGACATCCGCCAGCTCAAGATCGAATACGATCAGTATTTCGGCGGTGGCAGGAAGCGTCCGCCGACGGAAATTGAATGGCGCATCGATCAGCTTGTAAAGCGCTACGCGGAGCGCGGCGGCGAGCTGAAGTTCGCGCAGCGATTCCGCTTTAATAATCTTTCGCAGACCTACGCGAAGTACAAAGATATCTTCCGGAAAAAAGTGGCGCTGAAAGAAGAAGGAAAAGTGCAGCGGCACTTTGGCGCGGCGGCGAAGGAGATCGAGGCTGCGCGCCTGAAAAAAGAAGCCGGAGAACAAGCCGCCCAGCCGCAAGCGTTTCGCATGACGTGTTCGGAGCCGGAGCGCGAGCCCGAGAAAGTGGAGCAGCTCTATCAGGCGTTCTTGCAGGCGAAGCAACTGGCCGGCGAACATACTGGAAAGCTTTCGCGCTCCAGCTTCAACGAATTCGTGCTGAAGAAGACCAAGGAACTCCAGAAGCAGAAGAATTGCCGCGACGTCGAATACGTCGTGGAAACGATCGAAGGCCAGGTCAAACTCAAGGCGCTCGTGAAATCATGACGAGTTGACAGTCGAAAGTTCACAGTTGAAAGTCCAAATTCAAAAAAACAAGGAATCGCGGTCTCGCTTTCCGAGTCGCCGGCGGGCTGCCCCAAGTCTCTTCTCCATCGGGGGTTTTTACATGGCGGCACTTTCCGAATAGGCGCGGCACCTTTACACTGGTGTGCTTTTCTCTTTGCGGAGGAATAAATGGCGGTGGAGCGCGCGCTTATCAGTGTGTTTGACAAGAGCGGGATCGTGGAATTTGCGAAGCGGCTGGCCGCGCTGAAGATCGAGATTCTTTCGACAGGTGGGACGGCGAAGCTGCTGCGCGAAGCCGGCGTGGCCGTGCGCGACGTTTCGGATTTTACGGGCTGGCCGGAGATGCTCGGCGGACGCGTGAAGACTCTGCATCCGAAAGTGCATGGGGGGCTG
>JBGQCW010000137.1:0-5960 GCA_041495565.1 Candidatus Acidiferrum sp. | reverse complement strand
GAACCGCTTCTCTGCGTCGGCAAGAATCTGTTTCGCGGAGAGAAAGAGCCCGAAGGAACCACCATCTTTTTTACAAATGAATCCGGCGAAATGGCAGTAGTCAGCAACGGGCTTGACGGAATCCCTTACAGCGAACGAAGCAGTCTGGCCATGCCGTTCCTTCGAATCGCCATCCTCACACTTTGCTTGTTCCTCATGCTGACTTCTCTTCCGTTTGCGCTCGTCTGGCTCGTCAGAAAACTCTTCGGTGCAATGAAGGAAGTGCGCCACTTGCGGGTGCGGGTGGTGCCCCTGCTCGCGACGCTTGCGTTCCTGATCGTGCCTGTTTGTGTCACCCAACTCAACGGCCCGCAGATCGGCGCGCTTAACGGATGGACCGCGGGCATCTTTCTCGGCACATTTCTATTTCCGCTCTTATCGATTATCGGTTTCGTGCTCGTTTTGCGCGTGCCGAAGGAGGAGATCCACCGCGGCGTGCGGATTCATTCGCTTCTCGTTTCTTCCGCCTGCTGCGTGCTCACGGGCTTTCTTTTGTCGTGGCATCTGCTCGCGCTGCGATTGTGGGCACCATGACATGCGTTGTTCGCAGTCAGGAGGAACGGCCCACAATGTAGTTACGCGTGATCTTTTGCACCGAGATGGTTCCGGCCTGGCGCATGATCGTGAGCAATTCGCGGCGCAAGATTTCGAGTACGGCCTCGACACCTGGCTGGCCAAACGCAGCCAGCCCCCACGCGTGAGGCCGCCCTACCCCGACCGCTGAAGCGCCGAGCGCGAGGGCTTTGAAAATGTCCGTACCGCGCCGGACACCGCCGTCCACGATAACGGGAATCCTGCCGGCGACACCCTCGATCACTTCGGGCAGGCTTTCGACCGTTGGGCGAAGAGTCTCTTCGGCGCGCCCACCGTGATTCGAGACGATCAGACCGTCCACACCATGCTCGGCCGCGATCTGCGCATCTTCGCGCGTGACGATCCCCTTGATGAGCAGCTTGACGCTCACGGTGTCGCGCAGCCGTTTCACGAAATCCCAATTCATGTCCGGCGAATGAAGACCAGTGACCTTCGAAAGGTCGAGGCCATTGAGCATCGGCTTCCGGGCTGCGTATTGGGCGAAGCCCCCGGAGCCGGCTCCAGGCTTTCCGTGGGCAAAGCCCGTGTAGGCGCTCGGATGGCAGGCGGAACATTCCCTTTTATCCACACGCTGAGCACGGAATAGAGTTTCGCGGTTGCTGCCTTCCTGCAGGTCCACCGTGAGGACAATCGCGGGGGAGCCCGCAGCTTCGGCTCGCTTAACCACGGCCCGGCCGACTTCCCAGACGTTTGTTGGATAGAGCTGCTGCCAGACCGGGGTGCCTCGTGCAGCGGTTACGTCTTCAATGGACGAAGTGGCGACGGTGGACAAGATCATCAGGTGGCCCTTGGCGCGCGCGGCCCGGGCCACCGCGACTTCGCCTTCGGGATGGAAGGCTTTCTGAGCGCTCACGGGGGAGAGCACAATCGGCGTGTTCCACTTCGTGCCGAAGAGGCTTACCGACATGTCGACGTTCTCGACGTCAACGAGCCTGCGCGCCCGAATCTGGATGCGCGAGTAGCCTTCGCGATTCGCCCGCACTGTCCCATCGTCGTCCACGCCGGTGGCGAGATAGCCGAAATGCGCTGGAGGCAAGGCCTTCCGTGCGGCGAGCTCGAAATCCAGAACATCGAAGGCCTGGTCCGGAGAGGAAATCACTTCGTCGCTTTGCTGAAAAGAATCGAACCAGCCAAGAAACTTCCTCTCTGTTACTTCGCCAGCCGCTAAAAGATTGGCGAAAGAACCGGCAAGAAAACCCGAGCTGGCAAGCAGCGGACTTGCACCTAGCATCCGAAGGAATTTTCTACGCGTCTTGATCTGATCGATAGCGCGATTCATGTTCTCTCTCCCTTTCCTACTCCGGCAACGAAGTGAAACGCAGCAGTGGATAAAGATCGCGAAAGACGTTAGCCGCTTCGCGCGGAAAAGAAGCGCGCGTGGCCGCAGAGGGCACGAATTTACGGCGGACGATCCACGCCAATATCTTTTTCCAATTCTCCAGCGCGGTGGGCCAGCCGGAGTGTTTCGTCCATTCTCCCTTCACGGTCGTGTACCAGTAGCTTTCGTAGCGGCGGCCTAGGCGCTTCTTCTGCTTCGCGACCCAGCCCGGAGCTGCGAGGAAGCGCGGTTCGGCGATCAGTGCAATCGTGGATTCTTTGCGTTTCCCGCCGGAGTAGATGCGGAAGCCTGCGGTAACCGTGTCGGTGGAGAGGCCGACGTAGAGCTGGCCGGTTTCGCGCTTGCCTGGCGCAGGAACGGAAAACTTCAAATACATCTGCGTTTTGTAGAGCGTCTTATCTTTCGCGAAGCGAATATCCCGGTTGATCCGCGAAAAGTTCGGGCCGGTGCGCCCGGATGTGTCGAAGCGCAAATCGAGTTCCAGCGCCGCGGGCGCGAGCTCCTCCAGCAAGCGCCGGAATGGCTGAACCAGAGCAGCCTGATAGCGGTCGCGGTTGGCGTCCATCCACTCCTTGCTGTTATGGCGCGCCAGATCCTTGAAAAATTGAAATGTTTCGCGTGTGAATACGGGTCTTGGGGGAGCCATGAAGAGCCTCGGTGCTTTCGCTTGAGCTAGTGCGTGACGTCCCTCAGCGTACACGATTCCCAATGAACGTCAATTCCACCAAAGATCCAGCGGCGCGTTCCACGTAGGACAGGCATTCCTGCCTGTCGTCTTAGGCTGATCCACACTCTTGAATAGAGGACAGGCAGGAATGCCTGTCCTACCAGATTGGCCCTTGCCGCGAACTACGCGTGCCAGCTAGTCTGCCTGCATGAGCAACTTCACACCAACGGAAAAAACCAAAGTCCGCCGCAAGCCGGATCGCGGCAGCTACGACCGTGAACTCATCTATCGCATTCTCGATGAGGCCTTTGTCTGCCACGTCGGTTTCATCGTGGACGGCCAGCCGTTTGTGGTCCCCACAAACTACGTGCGCGTCGGCGACAAATTATTCCTGCATGGCTCGATCGCCAGCCGCCTGATGAAGACGCTCGCGAGCGGCGCGCCTTTTTGCCTCAGCGTGACGCTGCTCGACGGTATCGTGCTCGCGCCTACCGCCACGGGCCACTCCGTCAACTACCGCTCCGTCGTCGTCATGGGCAAAGCCGAGCCCGTCGAAGGCGAGGCCGCAAAGCTTGCGGCGATGCGCGACTTTGTCGAGTACGTGATTCGCGGCCGCTGGGCCACCGTGCATTCGCCAACCGAGCAGGAGTTGAAAGGCACGATGGTCCTCGCGGTGCCGCTCGTCGAAGCTTCCGCCAAGGTGCGCGCCGGCTTCGCGGTGGACGACGAAAAGGAATATTCCGCGCCCGGATGGACCGGAGTTATTCCCATGAAATGGACAGCGCAAACGCCCGTGCCCGACCCGCGCGGCAACCCCAAGAATCCGATTCCCCCAAATGTGTTGAACTATTCGCGCCCGCAGTAGAAGGGGACGGATGTTTGGTGGATGAATTCTTTTCAACTTCCAGGCTTATTGAAGGATCGTGTCCGCAAAGCTATCGTTCTGACTTACATTTTAATGACAGGCGCACCCGCCGCCGCAGCAACCGCCGCCACCGCCCGTGAAACCGCCCGACGCCTTGGAAGATGAGCCGCTGCCAGCGCCATTCGCCGCGCTGAAAACTGAAAGCTGGAGGGTGTTCTTCTTCCCTGCGCACTTGGGGCAGGCAATCTCCTGCGTCTTGTTCAACACGATCTTCTCAAAGTGCGTCTGGCAATCCTCACAAATGTATTCGTAAATGGGCATATTGAGTTCCCGTCGATCTCTTCGGCAATTATAACAGCTACACCTGACGAACGCGCTCTTCCAAAAGCAACTGCCCTCCGACTAGTCGGGGGGCAGTTGTAACTCTGCGGAGTTGGACAGGATGCTTAGTCGCCGGCGACGGCTTCGGCTGCTTTTTCGTCCATCTTGGCGGTTGCGCCGTTGCCGTTCGAATGGCCGTTGCCATTGCCATTCGCTGGAGCGATGGTGACCGGCTTGCCCGCATTGGCGAAATTGGCCGGCACCGCCTTGGCGATGTCGCTGACCGTGCCGATCTGCACGACCGCCTGCTGAGGCTTCTTCAACACCAGCTCTTCGTAAATCGCGCGGACCTTGGCCTGTTCTTCGTAAGCCTTCTTGCGGCGTGCGCGGTCTTCTTCCGCCGCGGTCACCGGAACGTCGTGTTCGAGGTGGCGCACGCGGGCTGCGTCTTCGGCGTCAATCTTCAAGGAATGCTCGAAGCTCTGGAGGTTGACGGTCTTGCCCTTGGCGTAGATCTCGTGCTTGCCGTGGTTCTTGTACCACTCGGCCACGGTCGCGTTCTTATGCATGTTCTCGATGATCTGCCGCCAGCCCACACCGGTGTTGTACGCGCAGAAGCTGATTTCACCCTGCTGCGTCGCGTACGGGATGATGCACATTTCGGTGCGGCGGAAGTCGTAGTTGAACAGATCCTGGAACCACATCCCCGCGATGAACAGGAAGTTCCATGGATCGCTCTGGCGGCGCTTCATGGCGTCTTCGTACGTGCGCTCCGGTGAAGTCCGGCCGTATTTCTTTTCGGAGCCCTTGGTCAGCGCCCAGGTCTTGTCAAATTTCTTGAAGAGGTCATACAACTTCAGCCCCTTCGGCCCCCGGAACGGGTGGTAGTTCTTCAGGAGGGCCATGGCCATCATGAAGTTCGAAAAACTCTTGCCGCGAGCCGCGTCGGTAATGTCGGTGACGTCTTTCGTAAGCTGTACGGCGTCCAGAAAGCGCGGAACGGGAGCCCATTCCTTCGTTTCCTTGTTGATCATCAGCGCCGTGCCCACGCCGCAGTTCGGGTGGCAGCCGCAGGATAGCGAGCCCCAGGTCGACTCTTGCCCCTTCACCATGTCCGAGAATCCGGCAAACGTGCTGATAAACGAAATCGGGAACCAGTCGCGGGTCGGCTCGACTTTGCCCACCTGGCTGCTGACGTCCTTCGCCAGATGCGAAAGCGTGTAGCGCTGGCGCAGGCGGCGTTCCGGAGTAATGTCCTCGTCGCGGCCGGTAAACGAAACCGGCTGGAAGCTCACGAACGCAATCTTCTTGGGGTTCTCCATCGCAAACTTCACGATGGTGCCAACCTGGTCGTTGTTCACGTTATTGACGATGGTCACCACCAGCACGATTTCGATGCCCGCTTCGTGCATATTTTCGATGGCGCGCAGCTTCACGTCGAACAAGTTGCCGATTTGCCGGTGGCTGTTGGCGTCGTTGCCGATGCCGTCGAACTGCAGGTACGCGTAGCGCATGCCCGCTTCGAACGCCTTCCTGCAGAATTCCTTGCTCTTGGCGAACTCGATGCCGTTGGTCGCGGCCTGCACGCTGTTGTAACCGATCTTGCGCGCGTAGGCGACCGCATCAAAGAAATACGGGCTCATGGTCGGCTCGCCGCCGCTGAACTGCACGGACATCTGGCGGCGCGGCTTGATCTTCAGCGCGTTGTCCAGAATTTCCTGAACCTCATCCCAGCTCAGCTCGTGCACGTAACCAACCTGGTTGGCGTCCATAAAGCACGGATCGCACATCATGTTGCAGCGGTTGGTCAGGTCCACGGTGAGCACCGAGCCGCGGCCGTAGCGAACGGTCGAGGAGCCGTGCTTGTGAAGGTCTTCATCGTTGTGCGCGGGAATGTCGCGGCCGGGAAATTGCTTTTCGATCCAGTTGAGGAACTTCGAATCGACGGCCATCATATCTTCGTAGTGGCCATGGAGCGGGCAATCCTTCACCATCCACACTTGGCCGTCGCGCTCGATAATCTGCGCCTTGATCTCGCCGACCTTCTCGTGCATCAGGTCGCGCCAATCCTTCTTGCCCGCGATGATCGCTTCACGCGCTTCTTTCACGCAAGCCGGGCAAAGAGAATCGGTCTG
>JBGQCW010000136.1:0-5960 GCA_041495565.1 Candidatus Acidiferrum sp. | reverse complement strand
TACAACGGAAAGTGTGTTGGCGTCTTTGAAAGTGACGCTGGCGGCCTTTCCACCGATGGAAACTGTTGTGCCGCTGTGAAAACCGCTGCCCCGGATCGTCAGCGTTGTGCCGCCGGAGGCGGGAGCAGCGGGAGGAGAAATAGTGCCAATTCCAAGTGGGACACTGGCCAACTGCACGACCGTCAAGGCGGCGTGCTGCGCGGTGCCATCGGAAGAAGTGATGGCGAAAAGTCTTTGGCCGTTTTCGTCGGTGGCGAGGAAACTGCCGTGGAGGCCGTCCACATCGGTCATCAGTTGCTGTGGGAGAAAGATTCGAAGCCGCAGCGCACCCGAATGCGCATCGAGAATGTCCACGCCGCCTTTCACTCCCGCGCTTCCCGGCGCACCCGTAAGGAATGGCTGATACACCAGAGCGCCGGAAGGATGCAGAGTGAGGCCGGGTACGAATGTGCGTCCGGGGATTTGAGTGAGTTCGGCGGAAGTGGGAACGGCAGTCAGAGAGAGGTCAGAGGAACGAATTTCGGTTGCGCCATTTGCTTGCAGGGCGAACATCGTGCCGTCGCCTGCGGCGCCGAGATCCGCCGTGGAGGCGCTGGCTAAGGAAGTGACGAACTGATTCGGAGTGCTCGCATCCCAGACGGCCAGCGGCCCGCCAGGAGCAGCGCCGAACGAAACAAAAACATGATCGCCGGCGGCGTTGCTCTGGACCAGGGGCGCGCCGGTAAGACTGGTGACTTCCGGTTGAGGAGCCGGTTGAATCGTCGGAGGACTCGCCATGAGATTTAACTGAGCGAGGCAGGTGGAACACGCGCCGCCCGAGCCGCCTTCTCCGCTGAGGCCGACGAAAACCGTTTGTGTGCTCGTGGCGGCAACGCGAGCCGGGCCGGAGTTGGTGAAACCAGGAACGCCGCCGACCGGCACAGTCGTGCCGGTTCCCTTCACCGGATCGATGAGATAGATATTCTGCGCGCCGAAATCGGCGACGACGAGCTGTGAGCCGTCGGGAGTCAAAGCTAGGCCGCGCAATCCGGTGTTCGGCAGCGGACCGCCAGGAGGCTGGAACTGGAAGACAACCCCCTTGAGTTGCAAGTCGAATAAATCGACGTGATCGATGTTCGTGAGATAGATGTACTGGCGTTGCTGATCGTAGAGCAGAAACCGGTAGAACCCCGGTCTTGAATAGGATTGAACACTCTGCAGATATTGGAACGATTTTGCGGAAGTTGTGGAGCCTGCGGGAACCGTTATGACAACGTCGGCTTTGCCCGAGGAACCGGGCGGCGTCTGCAGGGTGATGCGCTGGAGAGAAAACGGATAGGTGGCGTCGAGCCCCAGCGATGACGCGATGCTGGCGACGCTCTCCACTTTTTGTACCGTCGCGTTTGCGCCGCCAATCTTTGCAGTGATCTTTGTCGCGTCGCTGCCGAAGCCGTAGCCGTAGATTTGCACTGAATCACCGCCGCCATTCGTGCCGGCGTTCGGAAGGATCTGTAAGATTTGCGGGCCGTAACTGAAGGCGTCCGGAGCGAGGGCAAGCCATCCGTTGTCGAAGAAAGCTGTGACATTGACGGCGCCGTTCGAAACGCTGGGGGGGGAGTTAGCGCTAATTTGCGTTGATCCGGAGATGGCAACGTTGGAGGCAAGCTGAGTGCCGAATTTCAGTTGGGCGGAAGATGAAAAGTTCTGGCCCGCAAGAACGACCGAGGTTCCACCGGTGTTGGAGCCTTCCGAGGGTTGGAGGCTCGGAGCGGCAACAAGGGTGGGAGCCTGCGAAGAGAGTGTTGCAGGGGTCGCGGCATCGATGAAGCTGACGCCACGATTGGAAAGGCCGAAGAGAAGCTGCGTTTCATCGGAGTCCTCAATCTCCGAAGAGACGCCTTGAATCGCAATGTCAGAGACTCGGCCAATCGGTTGCGCGGTGTGGCTGTCGAGAACCGAAACGTAGGATGCGCCGGAAGCAGACTCGCTGACGTACAGAAATCTTCCATCGCGAGAGAATGTCACCCCATGGATATTCGCGGGAGTATAGAAGCCGGTCTGCTTCAAAGTGCCATCGAGAAACAGAAGTTGCGTGCCCCCGTTTGACGCGAAGACCACGGCAAAGCGGCTGCCGTCCTGATTCGCTGCGACCTTCGCGATAAGGCCTGCGCCAAGCGTCTGGGGACCCGCGACCAGGTTTCCCGCTGCATCAAAGACGGCCAATTCTCCGCTGGCGTCGTTGGCTGCCGCGAGAATTTTCGAATGATCGCCGGAGCGCGCGAGAACGCCAACACCCTGCTGAAAAACCACGGGCGCGGTAGAAGTAAGATCGGTCAGTGAATTCGAAGTGGGATCCCAAAGTGCCAGCAGTGCTTCCGAAGAGACAGGCTGACGCAGACGAACCATAGCCTTGCCATTTGCGAGGGAAAGTACTTCAACCGGGCGATTGAAGATCGTGCCGGGCAAAGGGGTAAGCCCGGCGAGCAAGTAGCGCGCTTGGAGATGCAAGGTGGCGGGATCGATAGCGGCAATCTGCTGTAAGGAAGTGCCAATCCAAACCGTGGCACCGTCGGAAGAGATGTCGGCGCTGCTCGCGCCCGGAACGGAAATTTGAGCGATGCGAGTTTGATCGGAAGTGGAAAAGACTTCGACGCGATTCATGGCGCGATTCGCGACGAAGATGTGCTTGTTCGCCGGGTCATAGGCCAGGTGGCGATGATGCGGTTCGCCGAATGGATCGTCAGCGGCCGAAGTCGAATCCGTCCTCGCATAGGTGGTGCGCGAGAGCGGTGAGGCCGAGCCGCTTTGTACCGTGAGAGTCAGGTTCGTGGAATGAGACAGGCCGCCACTGGTTCCCTGGGCAGAGACGGTGAAATTCCCCGTGGCTGCATTGGAAGCGGCGCCGAAGACGATGGGTGCGGTCGCGCCTGCCGCCACAGCAAAAGGGCTCGCGGGATTTGAGGTCACGCCAGCCGGAAGCGAGCCAACCGTTACCTGGACGGAACCCGTGAAGCCGTTCACGGGGTTCACGGAGAGACTCACCGACGAACTTGTGGCGCCCTGCGAGATGGAAACCGCAGTTGTGGAAAGGGAGACTGAAAAGTCAGGCGCAGGAGGAGGCGGCGGCTGGGTAACTGCAGAGGTGCCGGCGCCGCAACCCGCGCACGCTGACACGAGCAGCGCAAGCGCTGCAATCGGGACGCCCCGGCGTAACCGTCCCATCGAACGACCCCATGTATCTTCCGCACGGGCAGCCGGTGGCGGGAAGGAGCCCAAGCGGCCGACGCGCTAACCCTGAGAGAGAGCCAGAGCAACGATACTCCGGTCACGTTACTTGTCAAGTTAAGAAATAGTTTAGAAGGATAGTCTCACGCGAGAAAACAAAGAGCGTCCCGACCCGGTCGGGACGCTCGTGAGAAGCAGTACTACATTAAGGATAGAAAGTTAGATGGTCTTCGTAGCCGGCGCTCCGGCAGCCGCCGAGGAGCTCTTGGCGAACGCGTTCGAGCTGTGTTCCTTTTCCGCGCCCTTGTCGATCTCGATGGAGCCCTTAAAGTAGGCGCCGTCTTCGATCATGATGCGGGCGGTGGTCAGGTCGCCGTTGACCGAACCATCCTTTTTGATTTCAATGCGGTCTTTTGCGCGAAGATTTCCCTTCACGCTGCCGTACACCACCACCTCGCGGGCAATGATGTCGGCGGTCACTTTTGCTGTGGCCCCGACGGTAAGTTTCCGCTCATCAAGCTGGATCAGTCCTTCGACCGAACCATCGATCAGCAGATCTTCGTTGCCGGAGATCTCGCCTTTCACGTGCAGGCTGGCCCCGAGCCGCGCACTCGCGCGGTCCGCGGTCGCGCCCAATGGACGCATGGCATCTGTACTCATTGCGGTTGTTCCCTCCCAAGTCGCCGGAGCGGACTTCGGCGCCTGATTCATTTTTGAAATTCTTGGATCCGGCTGCCCAGCTTGCGGTGCATCCGGTTTCTTATTGCCCCACATCGGTCCTCCCAAAGGGACATCACCCCCACGCAGATTTCCGTCCGGGGGTAATGCAAACTCTATTCCCCGGAAGGGCGCACAGCAAACAAAGTGTGAAAGCGCTGTTCCAGACAGTTACTAGACTTCGGGACAGGACGTGCCAGGGCTGGAGGGCTCAATCCGCAGAAAGTCTGAAGGAACGCAGAGGAAATGTAAAGCAGCGTGTGACTCGGGACAATTCTAAGAGGTGGGTTTGTCAGGAACGGGCTGAGTCGCGACGAAATCTTCATGGAAGCGGCGCGCGTAGGAATCGAGCAATTGCTGAATCCGTTCGGGGTTGGGCGATTGCAGAACGAAGCCGGCGTGATGATACTTCGTGACACGATAAACGATTTCGGGATCGTTGTAAGCGGAGGTGTCGGGATGTTCCTGCCGGGTGAGCGAGAGATGATGCCAGTGGACCAGGAAAGATGCCCTTGCAGTTCCACTTCAGAGAATAAAACAAGTCGGACCCTCATGGCTTGAGGAGCGGCTGGGCGAAGCGAATCGGAACACCAAAGTTGGAACCGCCAAAACCTTTGACCACCGCGAACGTCACGCCAATCACTTCTCCATTGCGATTGATGAGCGGTCCGCCCGAACCCCCGGAAGTCGTCTGCGCATCATAAACAATCTTATCCGGAAGAACGTCGCCAATGTGGCCCTGTGTAACCAGAGGGCGGATCAATTTACGGCGGAGAAGTTCGTTGACAACTTTTTTGGGATTTCCGCCCGTGCTCTTGGCGATGTCGTTCACGGCATCTTCTCCCGCGCGCGCGAGAATGGCACTGAGGCCGGTGGCGTAGCCGAGCGAGAGCAAGGTCTGCCCACTGACGGCCGCTTCCTTGCGTCCATCCATTTTAAGGATGGGTTTTTTCAAGCCCGACAAATCGCCTTTTACTAGAGCGAGGTCCGCCTCCTCCGAAATCTCGGAAATGTTGACGGGAACGCCTGCCATTGCGTCGGGAAAATAAGCTGTGAGATCCGCGATGGCCGGATTCAGCCCCTGGCTGAGAACGGCGGCAAGCTCGTCATTTTTCCACCAGGGTTGCACGACGTGGTGATTCGTGAGAATGCGGCCTTCGCCGGCGATAAACCCAGTGCCGAAGAAATCCGCGCGAACCTCTGGTGCGCGGCCTTCCAACGTGTAAATCGGATTGCCATCACTGTCTTGGAGTGGCTCGCCATCGGGATTAATTCCCCCGTAACGCAGCGGGCGGCCGGAGTTCCGATCGACGAAGGAGACTGACACATGAAGGAGGCAGACGCTTGGCGCATACGCACGGATCACTTCCTCGGCGTTCTGCGACTCGGTCTCCACGCGCTGGAGGCGGCTGGTCGTCTCTTCAAGTTGCTTGCGAAGTGCGGACACGTCGCCGGGCTCGGCACCCGAGATTTTCTGGCGCAGCTCTTCCGATTGCTGCTGGAGCTGCTGCTTTTGCAGGAGTACATCGGATTGCTGAAGTTCGGCGCGCGCGCTGCGGGCAGCCGCCACCAACTGCTCCTGGCGGTGAACGCCGCGCTCGAGCTGGGCGATCACGGAATACGCGCGGTTCGCTTCCTTGTTGGCCCGCCGGGAAAAGAGAAAAAAGATTCCTGCGATGAGCATGGCGATAGCGAAGAGGGCCGACACACCAATTTTCAGCGCACGCTCCAGGGAAAAAGCATCGCGGGTCATCTTCTCGGTTACAGCGAGCGCCTGGAAAGCGGTCTGCGCCATCTCGCGGCCCTGGTCGGCGATACGAGTTTTCTCTCGCAGTTCTTCGATGGCGTGTTTCCCCCGTAACTGAACACGTATGCGCGCGAGCAGTTCAGCAGGTTCCCACGGCGCGGAGAGAACCTCATCGGCGCCAAGCTCGAGGCCTCGTGCGCGCTCGACTCCGCCGCCCCGAGTCAGAAGAACGACCCGCGTATTGGCGGTCGAGGAGTTACCTTTGACTTCGGCAAGCGCGTCGCAACACTGG
>JBGQCW010000135.1:0-5967 GCA_041495565.1 Candidatus Acidiferrum sp. | reverse complement strand
GTCGAACGCACGAAAGCCGGCCACGTCGTCGAGGTCCATTTGCCCGACGAGATTCGCGCCGTCCGTGCAAATGGAGCCGGGCCTGGCGGCCCGGCGCGGCTGCCCGGCGGGGGCAACCTGGAGGAGAGGGATTTCCTGAAAGACAAAACGCTGCGCGAGGCCATTCATGCGCGCGAACGCAGCCTGTGCTTCTATTGTTTGCGGCGGCTCACGGCCCGAGTGCGCTGCCTCGATCATGTCGTACCGCAAGTCCGGAGGGGCAGCAATTCCTACCGCAACCTCGTTTCCTCCTGCGCAGAATGCAACTCACAGAAAGGAGAAACCCAGGCGGAGGATTTTCTGCGCTGGCTCTACCGCGACGGGCGTTTGACGGCTACGGAACTCACTGGGCGGCTGCGCGCGGTCAAAGCGCTTGCGGCAGGCAAGCTCCGGCCCGCACTGCGCTTTCAAACCGAGAAGACGGAAGCCGCAAAGAAAATGCCTGCTTGAGAATGGTCCTATTCCGGCGATTGCCCCGAAGAGTGCTTACTCCACAGAACTACTAGCGCCGGGAGGCTGCACCATCCCGCGACATCCGCTGGCATAGGTTTATGCTAGTGCTACTGCGGCCGCGCTGGCGGGGGCGTGATTGGTTGTGCCTGCCCCAGGTTTGTGAACTGTATCTGGCTGCCGTCGAGACTGAGCTCGTGCTCGAGAACGATGTCCATCGTCGAGCCGCGCGGCAGTTCCGCTTCCGGACCGCGCGAAAGCAGGATGGCGGCGAGGCCGGCAGCCGCACCGATACCGGCGCCAATTCCCGCGCCCTTCGCGCTGCGGCTGGCAATCGCTCCTATCCCCGCTCCGGTCGCAGTCGTCGACACGACGGTGCCCACGTCCTTCCCCTTATCGCTGGGGCCGGTCACTTTGCCTTCCGAATCCATAGTCTCTTTTCCGCCGGAATCCGCGCTGCGCGGCGCGGCATTCAGATTCACGGTGTAGCCATTGGGGAAAATCAGCGTATCCAGACGCAGCCGGAATTCCCCCTTCCCTTTGACCCGCCCCGGCCTTTTGGAATCCAGTAACTCCCCACGAAGATACGACCCCACCGGAATCACGATGCGATTGTTCTGTGTGATCGGAAAGGAAGTCTGCAGGTAAACCGAATCACCCGGCTTGGCGCTGCGTGTGGAGATCCCGTTCTCCAGCACGACGCCGATCCGCGTCCCTGCGGGAATCAATATCTTTTCGTTCGAGCCCGCACCTTGCGCCGGTGCGGACTGCGGCGCCCGAGCCACCGGAGGCGGCGCCGACGTCTGCGGCCCTTCCGGCTGTTGAGCGGACAAGCTTGCCGTCAAGAGCAGCGTGCTCACGCAAAGGAGTGCGGTGGCGATTCCCCCGGCCATCGGTCTCATTTTCATCGGGTGCTCCCTGGCATAGAAAGTCCGATGCGGCTCTCCGGCCTAAAGATGCTCTGTTACGGGAGCCCCGTCAAGCGCTGGGAAGCTAGAACGGGGAACGAGAGACGACTCCGTCGGTTGGCGGTTTGACCCGTGGCCGCACGCAGGCTACGCTTTAAGAAGAGCGAGGAGAATCGCATGGCAAAGCTGGCTTTGATTTACGGGATGCGGTTGCTGCCTTCGGAGGATCTTGGCGAAGTCAAGGACGCCACGGTCGTGCTGAAGAATGGCCGCACGGCGCGCGTGACGATGCACCTGATCGAAGGCAGCAAGGAAGAGATCGAGACGACGTTTCACCAGTCCGTCGAAGCCTTCTTTGAGATGTATCCGGAGATTTGATGAGTATTTAGTTGTCAGTTTTTAGTGGTTAGTTAAGACCCACCGCGTCGAGTTAACTGCGAGTAGGGATGAAGCTCGCCGATCCGTCGGAATCACTTAGAACCAATGACTAAGAACTAAAAACCTTCTCAGCGATTGCCGAAGTTTTCCGGATCGGCGTTGGGGTCGCCAAGATTGTCGTTGATCAGAACCGTGGACTGTCCGGTCAATTCGAAGCGTTTCCGGCACTTGTAGCACGCCACCATGTCGTCCAGGCGAACCATGTAAGAAGAAGCCTTCGCAAACTTTTTCTTGTCTTCCTCGCCGATGCCGCGCAGCAACTCCCTTTTCTTTCTGCAAACTTTCCAGCGCACGGGGGCTTCGAACTCGCCGCGGCAGCTCGGGCAGATGAGCTTCACTTTCCGTGTCTCTTCTTTTTCCGTATAAAACTGGCGCTCGTCCATAGCTAAGTAGCGGGTGTGCGCACCGCTTCCTCAATTGTAACAAATTCGAGGCCCAGGTCACGCCACCGCGGCAGCCAATGATCGAGAGCGGTGAGCGTGCGCATGCGATCGCCGTTGAGCTGGCGGTGCGCGCCGTCGTGAAGGCAGAGGATATCCCCGGTGCCGCCGGCGACGGCGTTGGAGCCGTTTCCCAAGCTCTTTTGAGCATGCTGCGCAATCGGGTGCATCCGGGGAATCAGCCACTCCGCTGGTTTCTCCCGCCAGTCTCCCGGAAGCAGCGTCCACATCACCGTGCGGTAGCCAAGCTCGCGAGCCACCGGAATGACCCAGGGATTGCGCATCCCAAATGGCGGACGAAACCACTTCGCTTTTGCGCCCATCGCATTGGAGATGGCGTCGTGGCAGAGCCGCAGCTCGATCCGGACTTGTGTTGGCGTCAGCCACAAAAGATTCGGGTGCGTCTCCGTGTGGTTTCCAACGATATGCCCCCGCGCCACGGTTTCTCTCACCAGTTGCGGACATTCGCGGACGAATTTCCCAATCACGAAAAATGTTGCATGCGCCTTGTAGCGCTCCAGAAGATCGAGCAGTTTTGACGTGATCGCCGGATTCGGCCCGTCGTCAAAGG
Source organism: Candidatus Acidiferrum sp. (assembly GCA_041495565.1). Lineage (GTDB taxonomy): Bacteria > Acidobacteriota > Terriglobia > Acidiferrales > UBA7541 > Acidiferrum. The sequence continues at coordinate 3,121 of JBGQCW010000135.1, read as the reverse complement.
TAATCGCCAGCTTGCGCGGTGAATTGGTCCGGCAGATCGTTCGCCCAAAAAGCTGCGATCGCGGATGAAAGGCGCCGTAAGCGCTGGCTCCCATTGTGGCCAGCGCGGCCGGCGCAACGATGAACAGTGAATTCATGCCGTCTTCATTCCCCAAACATCGCAGCAATTCGTGCCCTGCAAGATCTGACCCGTCAGGCTATATCGAAAATCGAGACACTGATTGTACCAATTTGGTTCGAATTCTGGGGTGTGTTCCTCCAAGGAACACGCTTCCTTCATTTCAAATCAGGCACTTTGCAAGTAAGAGATAGTAAGCAACTTAGATCTTACAGGCGGGGGAAATTCTGGAGGGGAATGGACTGCCTATTGCTGTAGAAGCGAGTGTCGCCGTGTGTAAAAAATTTACATTGGGGGACAAAAAAAATCCGATTAGCCAGAAACCGTTTAGCTTTCGGTTGCTCCGGCTGTTCACGTTCCTCGCTGGAATATCGCTATTGGGTTCGCCGATTCGCTCCCAAGAGCGGCTTCCCGACTGGCACGCAGAAGTAAGGAAATATGCCGAGGCGCAGGACTGGCATTCGGCAATGAGGATTGTCGACCGCGAGGTCGCCCGAGCTCCGCAAGACGTGGACGTGCGTGCTTGGCGCGCGCGCGTTCTGACTTGGTCCGGGCATTTGGCGGAAGCGGAAAAGGAATACCTGGAAATCTTGAAGATCTCTCGGAGCGATCCGGATAACTGGATGGGGCTGGCGAGCGTGTATTTGCGCGAAGGAAGAGTGGAAGATGCTTTGCGGGCACTGGACCGTGCCGTGGAGTTTGATCCGAAACGCGCGGACCTGCGCGCAGCCCGAGCGCGGGCGCTGCGCGCCATGGGCGATCGAAACGAAGCTCGCCTCGAATTTCAGAAAGCGCTGAGTCTGGACCCCGCCAGCATGGAAGCGCGGGCCGGGCTGATTTCCGTCCGCGGCGAACCAAGACACGAACTGCGCTTCGGCCAGGACAACGACCTCTTTAATTTCACGAGTGCCAATCACGACGGATGGGTCAGCCTGGTATCGCAGTGGACGCCGCACTGGACCACAAGCTTCGCGGGAAGTTTCTACGAGCGAGCGGGAATCCGCGCGGGAAAGTTTTCGGGCGCCATTACCGGACGCCTCCACCGGTGGGGGGCTCTGACGGTAGGTGGCGCAGCCGGGCATGACAAGGCGGTGATTCCCAAGAGCGAGGCTTTTTTTGACGTCAACCATGGATGGAAGTTCAGCGAAACAAATTTTCTGCGCGCGGTGGAATTTGTCTACGGCCAACATTGGTACTGGTATCAGGCGTCCCGCATTCTGACGCTGAATGGCACGGCAATTGTCTACCTCCCTCGGGATTCGACGCTATCGCTGGGAGCCACGGGCGTGCGCAGCACGTTTTCAGGGACCGGCGTCGAGTGGCGGCCTTCCGGAATGGCGCGGCTGGGATTTCCTCTGGCGCATTGGGGCGAGAAGCGGCTTTCCGGAAGCATTTTCTTCGCTGTCGGCACGGAAGATTTCGCGCAAATCGATCAGATCGGCAGATTCGCTTCGCAAACCTGCGGTGGCGGCTTGCGCTTCCAGATAAATGCCCGTCAGGACGTCACGGGCTACGCCTCGTATCAGAAACGCACCCAGGAAAGAACGGACACCAGTTTCGGATTGAGCTATGGAATCCATTTTTGAAAAGCTCTGGAGGCTGGGGCCGGCAGCGCTTGTGCTCAAGGCCATCGTCGCGGCGATCGTGGCGGATGGGCTGTTGTTGGGGTTTATTTTGCTTCGCCGCACATATCGAAAGCGTTTCTTCGCGAAGCGCGACGCGCGCGTCTTCGAATTCCGCCAGAATTGGGACCGCCTGATTTCCGGAGAGATTCCGTTCCAGACGTGGCGTCGGAAATCCTTCGACCGCCGGATTATCGAGACCATCGCGCTGGACGCGCTCGAAGCGGCGGGGGCGGAAGAATCGGCGCGCTTGCTGAAATTTCTGCGCGAAAGCGGGCTCATCGAAAAACGCATTTTTGAAGCCCGCAAACTCACCGGCTGGCGTCGCATGCGCGCGCTGGTGGCGCTGGGACAAACGCGCGCACTCGAAGGCATCTCAGCACTGGCCGAAGGCTTGCGTGACCGCGATCTGGAAATACGGCTGGCGGCGTTGCGCGGCTTGGGGCGGACGGCCTGCCCGCAAGCGGCGGAGGAGATCCTGGCTTGGGTGGGCGAGAAAGGATTGTGCGTGCCGGCGCTGCCGTTGCAAAGCGCACTCATCCAGTGTTGCGCGGAGCGTCCCCAGCTGCTGATTCCGTATGAGCAGCATGCGGAAGGCCCGCTGCGTGAAGTGCTTGGCCGCGTGCTCGGCGAAGTTGCCACTCCGTCGCTCAGCGTGGACCTGCTGCAGTTCGTGGGAGATGACCGCGATGAACTGCGCGCCGCGGCCGCCCGCGCGATGTCTCACGCGGAACGGGGCTTGGCCTTCGACGTTCTCAACGAGCTGGTGGGAGATCCCACATGGTTCGTGCGGCTGCGCGCGATCATTAGCCTGGGCGGACTCTGCGAACCCCGCGCCATTCCAGATCTGCTGCGGGGGCTGACGGATTCACACCGGCTGGTGCGCTTGCGGGCCGCGGAGGCGCTCGTAAAACTCAACCTAGCGATGGTTCCGATTTTCCAAAAAGTGATAGCAACGCGCGATCGCTATGGGCTGCAGGCCTACTTGACCGCGCTCGAAAATGCCGGCTTGCGAGGAAAGCTCGAGGAGGAACTTCAAGCCGGCGCGCCGGGCAGCAACGATGAGAATAAAAGTCTGCGGAAAATTCTGCAGGCGGGAATGCTGCTGGCGGAAGAACCGGCGATGGCGGAGAGTGGCGCGGTGAAATCGGCGTTGCTGTCATGATTCGTCTGCTGGTTATTTCGAATCACACGCTCTTCTGGTATTACCTGGCCAGCAATTTATCGTACCTGGCGATGTTGATTGTCGCGCTAAAGACGAGCGCGGCGCACCAGCGTCGGCTGAAAAGCCATCGCTTGGCGTGGTTCAAAGAATCGCCCCTCGCGCCGCCCATCACCATCATCGCTCCCGCGCACAACGAGGAGAAATCCATTCGCGTGGC
>JBGQCW010000134.1:0-5991 GCA_041495565.1 Candidatus Acidiferrum sp. | reverse complement strand
GGTGCAGAACGGGCTGGGCAATGAAGAAGTGATTGCGGAGCGCGTGAAGTACGTGATGCGCGGCGCTACGACGATGGCGGCGCACTTGATCGGGCCGGGGCATGCGGGATTTGAATTTTACAGCGACCTGTGGATTGGCCCCTTCGAGCCATCGGGAACGCCTTACGCGCTGGTCGAGCGATTCGCGGAAATCCTGAATCGCTCCGGTTTGCGGGTCGTTCCGCTGCGAGATGCGCGCGGGGCGCAATGGACCAAGTTGATTTTCAATTCCGCGGTAAATCCGGTGGGGGCGCTGACGCGGCTGCACCACGGCGGGGCAACGAGGTTTCCGTCCACGGGCGCGCTGTACGAGGCGCTGCTACAAGAAGGAGAATCGGTGGCGAGTGCGCTGGGGATACCGCTGCACGGCGATGCGCGGCAAATGATCGCGGAAGGCGCGAGGGCTCCGGGAAAACGAAATGTAAGCATGCTATTGGATATTTTGGCGAAGCGGGAGACGGAAGTGGATTTTGTGAATGGGGCGATTGCGGACTGGGGAGAAAAACTTGGCGTGCCCGTGCCGCTGAATCGCGCGATCTGGCAACTGGTGAAGGGGCTGGAACACTCCTGGAGCGATCCATCGTGAGCAGCATCGAAACATTAAGTGACTGAAATAGTTGAAGTTGAGATTCTTTCCGATCGGAATCGGAATCGTGGATCGGCCCCGATCGGAATCGGGGCCTCAGAATGACAATTTTTACTTTTAAGCAGACTGTGAAGCCGTGCCCTCCCGAAGAATATTTGTCAGATAGCTTGTGGGATAACCGTGGTTTCGGTTTGCGCGAGGACGAGTAACGGGCTATTGGTTCTGGATTCTGGTTCCGTCCACCTTGACGCGAAAGAGCACGTAGGGTTTTTGGCGCAGGTCGGCGCCGTTGTGGAATGGCGGCTGGCGTTCGACTTGGTTGGCGATGAAATAAAGATAGCCGTCCGCGGCGAGAGAGAGCGTGTCCGGCCACAGCGCGCGGGGGTCGTGGACGAGGGTTTCGATTTCGTTCGCGAGGGTGCGGCGGCGAATGGCGTTGTGCTCGTAGTCGCTGAGGTAGACGCGGCCCTGAGAATCGGATTCGAGGCCGTCGCTGGCGCCGCCTTTTTCGCCCAGATCTTTCACGGTTGCGGCAACATCGGCGTCGGATTTGCCGCGGTCCGCTAGAGCATCCACACTTACGCTATATAAATGCCGGCTGGTCAACGGGCAATAATAGAGGGTCTTGGCGTCCGGACTGATGGCAATTCCATCAGAACCAACAGCGAACCTCATGGGCGGCTGGCCGGGGAGGCGGAGCTGCAGAATTTCTCCTTCCACGACGGGAACAAAGGCCGGGTCCGGTTTTGTGGAGGGATGATCGTGCAGGCGGCGCCAGCTCTTGCCAGAGGCGAGATCCACGACGATGATGCCGTTCGGGCCGGAGGACGTCGAATCGGTGATGAACGCGAGGCCTTCGGTGCCGCGATGCAAATCGAAGCGGACGTCGTTGACGTAGGTGGTCGAGAGAGCAACGTCGGGCGGAAGAAGAATTTTTTTGGTGACTTGATTCGTATGGAGATCCACGGCGAGGAGCTTGGGGCCACCGAATTTGGTTGGACCGAAGCCGATGCTGGCGGTGTCCAGAATCCAAAGACGATTGCCGGAGGGGTCGACAACGACGCTCTGAACCGAGACGAGCTTATCGGAGAGATTGTCGCCGTCTTTGTAGCGATTGATTTCGGCATTCGGGTAGGGCAGGGTCTTGCCATCTTTGACTTCCGCCACGGTGTATTCGACGTTGTCGCCCCACTTGGGAAAATTCACGAAAATGCGGCCGCTGTTCGAGACGGTGACGCCGGTCGGCATGGGGCCGTTGAAAGTGGCGACGATTTCCAGTTTGCCGATAGCGCGCTCGTTCGCGAGTTCTTGAGCGAAGCACGATAGGGGGAGGATGAAGGAGAAAATCAGAGTCGAAATCGATTTCATTGTTTTTCTTTCCCTCTCGGAAGCTGGATGCCTGCCGGTAAAGCACGCTACATGCGCTTCTCACCGCGGTCCCTCGCCAAAACCAAGAACGGGCTTGGAATGGATAGCATGTTACATCGATGAGATAAAGGGTCGCCCGGAGTTTTGGCGAACGACGGCCTTCCGTTTTAAGGGACTTATTTCCCGCCGCTCAATTGCAGGGCGATAGCCGAGCCCAGATCCTTGGTCGTCGCGCTGCCTCCGATATCCGGAGTACGAACTTTCGATTGCGCCAGAATCCCGGCGATGGCGTTCTCGACGGCGTCCGCGGCGTCCGAAACGCCTAGATGCCTTAACATCATCGCGCCGGACCAAATCTGCCCTATGGGATTGGCGATTCCCTTTCCAGCGATATCGGGCGCCGAGCCGTGGACGGGCTCGAACATGGAAGGAAATTCTTTTTCCGGATTGAGATTCGCGGAGGGAGCAATGCCGATCGATCCGACGACGGCGGGGCCCAAGTCGGAGAGAATGTCGCCGAAAAGATTAGAAGCCACGACAACATCAAACCAATCCGGGTGGCGCACAAAGTGAGCCGTCAAGATGTCAATGTGAAACTGGTCCGTGCGGATATCGGGATATTCGGACGCCATGGCATGAAAGCATTCGTCCCAGAAGGGCATGGTATGGATGATCCCGTTTGATTTTGTGGCGGAGGTCAGATGCTTGTTTCTCTTGCGGGCCAATTCGAAAGCAAAACGCATCACGCGGTTTACGCCACGCCGCGTGAAAACGGTCTGTTGAACGGCCATCTCCTCGTCCGTGCCTTCGTAGAGACGCCCGCCAATGTTTGAATATTCGCCTTCGTTGTTTTCCCGAACGATGCAGAAATCAATTTGGCCAGGCTGCCAATTCTTCAGCGGAGTCTCGATTCCCTCGAAAAGGCGCACGGGGCGCAAATTAACGTATTGCCGAAAACCGCGGCGGATGGGGATCAAGAGTCCCCAGAGGGAGACGTGGTCCGGAACGCTGGGATGGCCAACGGCGCCGAGGAAGATCGCGTCAAACGGCCGGAGCAGCTCCAGGCCATCGGCGGGCATCATCTTCCCGGTCTTGACGCAGGTTTCACAACTCCAATCGAAAGCGTGCCAGTTGAATTGGAATCCAAAGCGGCGTCCTGCCGCTTCCAACACGCGGATGCCTTCCGGAACCACTTCCTTCCCGATGCCGTCTCCCGCGATGACTGCAATGTTGAACGATTTCATGTCGACGGTTTTTTATCTCCTCTAGGCTGACAACAACGGTGACAGTGTGCTTGCATCCGGAGCCGAATCCAAGGCGCTAACGAAAGCGATTATTTTCTCAGTCTTGGTGGAATGAAATCCGTCTTGAAAGTGGCGGGTCGAGATGGACACACTCATTCTCCACGGAACCCGGCGGCTGTCTCTCGCCAAGATTGAGGGTGCGCTTGGAATTCATTGGAACACAGACGTTGTGTAAGATGCTATGCGAATGAAATTCAGGGTCTTGGGGAGTTTTGACAAACGTCACCGGAGAATACACGTTAAGATTGCGCGTACTGTCGTAGTCTGCTGGAGGAAGTTTTGAATTACGCGGCTTTGCTTCAATCCGCCCTAGTGGCGTTGCTTCGGAACAAAATGCGAAGCGTGCTGACGGTCCTGGGGATAACGATCGGGATCGCGGCGGTCATCTGCGTGGTCGCGATCGGCAAAGCCGGACAAGCCCAGGTCGAGCAGCAGTTGAACAACCTGGGAGACAATTTTGTCTGGATTGAAGCGGGCGGGCGCGCGGTGAATGGCGTGCGCACGGGCACGCACGGGACAAAAACGCTGACGTACGCCGATGCGGTGGCCATCAAGAATCAAATTTCACTGATCAAGAGCGTTTCACCCAACATCGATGGACCGGTGCAGATCATCTATGGAAACCAAAACTGGTTTACGGGGTTCCGAGGCGTCACGCCGGAATACTTCGACATAAAACGGTGGTATGTGGATCAGGGCGCCGCATTTTCCCAGGACGATGTGGACCGGGCCGCGGACGTCTGCGCGATCGGGCGTACCGTGCGCGACCAGCTTTTTGGCGTCGAGGACCCAATTGGGAAAGTGATACGCGTCAAGGATCTCCCCTGTAAAGTGGTGGCCACCCTTCATCCGAAAGGGCTATCGGTTTCCGGGCAAGACCAGGACGATACCATTCTCCTGCCGTACACCACGGCTCAGAAGAAGATTAAAGGAACGACCTGGCTGGACGACATCCTGTGCTCGGCGGTATCGCAGGCCGCGGTCAAAGTGGCGGGTCAGGAAGCGGCAGCGGTGCTGCGGGATCGCCATCATTTGCGCGCGGAAGAGGAAGATGACTTCAACATTCGGAACCCCGAGGACATTATTCAGGCGCAACTCGAGGCCAGCCGGACTCTCACCATCCTCTTGATCGCCATCGCTTCCATATCCTTGCTCGTGGGGGGAATCGGGATCATGAATGTCATGCTCGTTTCAGTAACCGAGCGAACCCGTGAGATCGGCGTCCGTGTCGCAGTTGGCGCGACCGAAGAGGCCATCCAGCTACAGTTCTTAGGAGAATCCGTCATGCTCAGCCTGGTGGGCGGAGCGGCTGGAGTGTTGTTCGGAGTCGTGGGGTCGTACCTGGTTGGCCAAATGCTTCGTTGGCCCATGCAAATGTCGCTGGAGTCCGTCGTGATTGCGGCCGTCTTCTCGATTGCTGTGGGCGTGTTTTTTGGTTATTACCCGGCGAGAAAGGCATCTCTGCTGGATCCTATCGAAGCACTGCGATACGAATGAAACTGCCGGGTCTCAGGTCTCAGGATTGAGGATGAAAACAAAGAGCAAGTGGTACATCGTGACGGGCCTGGTGGTCTTGGCTGGACTATTTGTCGGCTTCGGCCTGAACCGCAACGCCCAGCCGCAACACTTCACCGCCAAGGTTGAGCGGGGCGACATCCACGATGTCGTGGAAGCCACGGGAACCATCAACGCGGTGATCACCGTGCAGGTTGGATCACAGGTCTCGGGAACCATCGCGAAGCTGAATGTCGATTTCAACTCCCGCGTCCACAAGGGCGATGTCGTCGCGCTGATCGATCCGGCGCTCTTTCAAGGAGCGCTGCTACAGTCTTCCGCGGATCTGGATAATGCGAAAGCCAACGTGGCGGCGGCAAAAGCCAACCTGGAAAAGGCCAAAGCCGCCTCGCAACAGACTAAAGCGGACTACGACCGTGCCGCTCAGCTTTCGAAGGCTAGCATCATGAGCCAGCAGCAACTGGACCTCGCCAAAGCCAACTATGATTCAGCGAACGCGGCGGTGGGCGCAGCGGCGGCGAACGTGACACAGGCCGAGGCGCAAGTCAGCCAAAAGGCCGCGGCCCTGACGGTGGCCCAGACGAATCTGAACTATACGGTGATTCGATCTCCGATCGACGGCACGGTGGTGGCGCGCAATGTGGATGTGGGACAGACCGTAGCTGCGTCATTGCAAGCGCCAACAGTCTTTACCATCGCACAGGATTTGAAGAAGATGCTGGTTTACACCAAGACGGACGAGTCTGACGTTGGGAACATCAAACTAGGGAAGGCGGTCACCTTCAAGGTGGACGCTTTCCCGAAGGACACGTTTCGCGGAGTGGTCAGCCAAGTCCGGATGAACCCGACGACGGTGCAAAACGTGGTCACCTACGACACGATCATCGAATTCGACAATCCTGAGTTGAAACTGTTCCCGGGAATGACGGCCTACGTGAGCATCCCTGTGACCACAGTGCAAAATGTGTTGAAGCTGCCCAACACGGCGTTGCGTTACAAGCCTCCGATGGCTCCCGAGGAGATTCTCGCGCTTTATAAGCGATACGGGATCGAAGCAGGCGAAAGACAACGAGCCGGTGATGATCCTGCTGCACCCGAACGCAGTGCGCAGGCCGGCGGGGGGACCCAAAATTTGCCGCGTGCTCCGAGAGCAGAGAATGCGGTCGTATGGAAGCTGCG
>JBGQCW010000133.1:0-5996 GCA_041495565.1 Candidatus Acidiferrum sp. | reverse complement strand
TCCGCGGATAACGCGTGGATGCTGGTAAGCGCGGCGCTGGTGCTGATGATGACGGGACCGGGGCTGGCGCTCTTTTATGGCGGGCTGGTGCGGCGGAAGAACACGCTGGCCATCATGATGCAGAGCTTTGCGCTGATGGCGCTGATCACGGTGATGTGGGCGCTGGTGGGCTACAGCCTGTGCTTCGGCGGGAACGGGCCGGTCATCGGGGGATTCGAACACGCGTTTCTGCGCGGAGTGGGCGCGGAGCCGAACCCAGATTACGCCGGCACGATTCCACAGATGACCTTCATGGTGTACCAGTTGATGTTCGCGATTGTCACGCCGGCGCTGATTACGGGCGCGACAGCGGAACGGATGAAGTTCAGCGGGACGGTGCTGTTCCTGACGCTATGGTTCCTGGTAGTGTACGCACCGCTGGCGCACATGGTGTGGGGCAAGGGCGGGTTTCTTAACGCATCGATGGGCGGGAAATTCCCGACACTGGATTTCGCGGGCGGGACGGTGGTGCACATTTCTTCCGGCGTCTCCGCGCTGGTGTGCGCGCTGTATCTCGGGAAGCGCACCGGCTATCCAAAACAGCCGATGCCGCCGCACAGCCTGGTGCTGAGTTTTATCGGCGCGTGCCTGTTGTGGGTGGGATGGTTCGGCTTCAACGCGGGGAGCGCGCTGGCTGCGAATTCGCTGGCCACCAGCGCCTTCGTGGCGACGCACTTCGCAGCGGCCGCGGCGGCACTGAGCTGGAGCGCGGCGGAATGGATGAAGAACGGGCGCGCGAGCGCGTTGGGCGCGATTTCCGGCGCGGTGACGGGACTCGTGGCGATCACACCGGCGGCCGGATTTGTGAAGCCGATGCCCGCGCTGGTGATCGGATTTATTGCGGGCGCGTTCTGCTATTGGATGGTGACGAAAGTGAAGGCCATCTTCGGGTATGATGACGCGCTCGATGCCTTCGGCGTGCACGGCGCGGGCGGAACGATTGGAGCGCTGCTCACGGGAGTTTTTGCGCAGCAGGTGATCAATCCCATTTTTGGCGCGGGCAAGCCTGTGGGCGGGCTCGACGGTCATTGGGGCCAGGTGGGCAATCAACTCGTGGGCATACTGATCGCCTGGGGATTTGCGCTGGTGGGAACAATTGTGCTGCTGAAGATCGTGGATTTGATTACCGGCGTGCGCGTGCCGGAAGAGCAGGAGATCGAAGGATTGGACGTCACGCAGCATGGCGAAGAGGCTTACAACCTTGAATCGTAGGGAACGCCGGCAGGAAAGTGTCAGGCACGGGGCGGAGCGGAAACATCCATGATGAAACTTGAGGCAATCATTCAGCCCTCGCGGTTCGAATCCGTGAAGGATGCCTTGCGCGAAATCGGCATCGAGGGAATGACGGTGACGGAAGTGCGCGGGCACGGCCGGCAGAAGGGGCACACGGAGGTCTACCGCGGACGCGAGTACACCGTGGACCTGCTGCCAAAGATGAAATTGGAGATGGTGCTTCCGGACGCGCTGGTGAACCGCGTGGTGGACACAATATTGAAGACCGCCAAGACAGGAAAGATTGGTGACGGTAAGATATTCCTGTCGAGGGTTGAGGAAGCCATCCGGATTCGCAATGAGGAGCGCGGTGAAAACGCGCTCTAGCGCTTCACTTTGGGCCGCCGAGCCGTCAACTTACTTGTGACCGCGGGGCAATCCATGTGACGACCGCCGCGCGCACCGGTTTCGTTCCGGGCATCCCACCCGCAAAAAACATGCAAGGTTCTCCGACTCCTTTGTCCGTACTCGGCCCGCAGGCCGAAGCGGAACGGCAACGAATCCGGCAACAGTTTGAGGGGGGTACGAGTGCGCGAGAAACACTGCGCGCGCTCTGTGAGCTGGCGGACCGGAACATCCAGCAGGTTTTCGGAGAATTGCTGCGCGTCCATGACGGGGCGCCCCAGGGGCTTTGCCTGCTGGCGCTTGGCGGATACGGGCGGCGGATGCTTTTCCCCTACTCCGATCTCGACATTCTTTTCCTGTTTGGAAGCGAAAAGGCAGAACAAGAATCACGCGGGCTCATTGCGGAGTTTTCACGGACGCTTTGGGACCTGGGTTTGCGGGTAAGCTCGGCGGGCCGGACGCTCGAAGAGTGCAAGCGCATCGAAGAGGACAATGCGGAATTCCACCTGGCGCTGCTGGACCGCCGATTTCTGGCGGGCGATTCCGAACTCTTTGAGAAGCTGGACGCCAAAGTGCTGCCTGCATCGGAAAAACAGGCGCGTCCCTTTTTGCTGGCGCAACTTCACAGGCTGACCAAGGAACGAATAACGCGGTACGGAAATACTATCTTTCACCTGGAACCGAACGTGAAAGAATCGCCGGGCGGCATGCGGGATCATCAGGCAACGGTCTGGCTGCGGCAGATCGTGGAGGAGAAGGACGAGAGGCAAAGAAACACGGCGGCGGAGGAAGAGCTTTCGACGGCGGCAGTCGATTTCCTCGGTGCGATACGCTGCTTTTTGCATTACAGCAACGGCCGGAACGATAACACGCTTACTTACGAGCTGCAGGCGGCCGCAGCGGAGCGAGCGCTGGGCGTGGGAGACGGCGTCGCAAGAACCCCCGCGGAGTGGATGCGGCTGTACTTCCGTCACGCAAGAACGCTCAATCGGCAACTGCTGCGTTACCTGGAACAAAAAGCTCCTGTTCCCTTGACGCTGCGGCAGCGGCTGTTCAATGCGGCGCGCGCAGCCAAGCTGGAACCGGATCATGGGAAGTATTTCAAGGTGCGGGATGGCCTGCTGGAAGTCGTGGACGCGCCGGCGCTCTCCGACCGCGCGATTACCTATTCCTTGTTTGGGGAAGCGGCTCGCACCGGGACTCCGCTGAGCCGCGAGGCGGAACGCAGCATCGGCTACATCCTCACACACCCCGAACTTCCTGCCCGCAACAAAGAGATGTCCTGGGCGACCTTGCGCGAAATCCTGGCCTCCGATTTTCCCGGGGCGGCGTTGCGGCCGATGCAACAGCTCGGGCTTCTGACGGAAATCCTGCCGGAATTCGCAAGGATTGACTCGCTCGTGGTGCGCGATTTTTATCATCGCTATACGGTGGACGAGCACACGCTGCGGACCATCGAACACTTGCAGGAACTCGGCGATCCACCGGATGCGCGCGGGGCACACTTCGCGCCGCTGTGGAAAACCGCGGAGCGGCGCGATTTGCTCATCTTGTCGCTGCTACTGCATGACGTGGGCAAGGGCATGCCGGTGGAAAACCACGTATCTGGCAGCCTCACGGCTCTGGACAGCGCGGCGAAACGGCTAAAGCTTTCGGCGGAAGAAGAGGCGGAAGTGCATTTCCTCATCGAGCACCACCTGGACATGTCCGCCACCGTGCAGCGCAGGGATATTTTCGATCCGGCGACGGTCTCGGCTTTTGCGGAGTCCGTGGCGACACCGGAGCGGCTGCAAAGATTGTGCCTGCTGACGTATGCGGACATTCATTCGGTAAATCCGGAAGCGCTGACGCCCTGGAAGGCGGAGATGCTGTGGCAGCTCTTCGTGGCCACGTCGAACCACTTCAGCCGGACTTTGGATCGCGACCGTTTGCATGCGCCGGATGAAGTGTCGGTGCTCGAGCGTGTGAAAGCGGTGGCGGGCGGCGCGAGCACGGAAGAAATCGAGCGCTTCCTCGAAGGATTCCCACGGCGGTATCTGGCGGTGCATTCGGCGGCGGAGATCGCGGCGCACTTCGCGCTGTATCAAAAGCTGGGAGCGGAACCGGTGCAAACCGAAGTGCTCGCGGAGCGCCACGCCTTCTCGCTGACTTTGCTTACGGCGGACCGTCCGGCGCTCTTCGCGACGATTTCCGGGGTGCTGGCCGGCTGGGGCATGAATATCATCAAGGCGGATGCGTTCGCGAATGCCGCGGGCGTCGTGCTGGATACCTTTCACTTCGCGGATTTGCACCGCACGCTGGAATTGAATCCCGGCGAGATCGAAAGGTTCCGCAAGAGCCTCGCGGACGTCGTGAACGGAAAGGCAGCGCTCGAACCGCTGCTGAAGGGCCGCGAAAGCGCGAGCCGCGCGCGAACGCCGAAGGTGGCCGTCGAAACTAGCATCAATTTTGACGATTCGTCATCCGCGCACAGCACCTTGCTGGAAATCGTCACCCAGGATCATCCGGGCTTGCTGTACGAGATCGGCTCGGCGCTGGCGCGCCTGGGGTGCAATATCGAGGTCGCGCTAATCGATACGGAGGGCCAGAAAGCCATTGACGTTTTTTATCTCACCGCTCAGGGAAAGAAACTTCCCGCCCAAAAGCAGGAGCTTGTTCGCGAAGTGCTGCAAGGAACGCTGGGTTAGGTCCGTTTGCCCACAAACAATCCATTTAGATCTGAAAGATGCCCAGCGCGTTGCTGGTGACGCGACGCTCGGCGTGCGTGTCCTTGGCGGTGAGCAGCACGGAGGACCCCGCGACCGGACTTTGTTGCTGATCCGTGATCGTGCCGGTCACCACGGCATAATTGCTCTGGCCGCAAGCGGACGGCGCGACGCACAGCAGGAAAATAAGAATAGCTCTTCGCACGACTTTACCCCCACCTTATAGGACACACGGGAGACGCCGGGAATGCGCGTCTTTACATCACGATAAGCACCGGCACAGGTATACCGCTCACTCCGGGGTGGAGGAGCGAATTCTGAGGATTAGAGCGAGAGTGACGACAAGGCGTAATAACAGAAAAGTACTATGTAAACCCGAAGGGTTGGCGGACAAGGCTAGCCACGAACCGGAGCCGCGCTGCTGGCAAAACAAAATCTATGTTGATAACGCTGTGCAGCGTCTTGCGCCTTTTGCAAAGGCCACATTAATAGCAGATTGAACTGCTGGCAGATAGATGGCGGACTTGGCCGGGATCGAACCGGCGACCCCCTGCTTGCAAAGTAATTCAAGAAACGTTATGTGGTTGATTCTTCTAGCCTTTACCTATGTCATGCAACACGGTTTTAGGGGGTGTTTGGAGCTTATTGTTCCCATTTTGTTTCCAAATTCTTGGCTGTGTTGACCCCCTGCCCGCAAGTAGTTTCTGGCGTCGCAACGGTCACCACACGACGTAACCGCACCCATTTTCCTTTTCTCCTCGCGAGTATTTCCTCGGGGATTCCTGTGACACTGGAGGTTAGTTGCGGGGATTGTGTCTCTTCAGTTCTCGAAACGAGCTGGCTGATTCTGAGGCTGCAGCCTGCCGTGCTACAGTTAGCCCCGTGCGACCCGAGATCGAGCAAGTCCTTCAACTGATCCAGCGCAAGGACTCTGAGTCTTTGGAAGAAGCGCTGGCATTGCTACAGAAAACAGTTTTTTCGTTCAGCATGAAGGTGTGTGGGCAGCGGCAAGATGCTGAAGACACCATGCAGGAAGTGCTGCTCAAATCGGTTCCCAACCTGCCAAAATTCGACAGCCCCAAGGCTCTGATGGTTTGGCTTTATAAGGTCGCCAAGAACCGTTGTTTGATGAGCCGACGCAAGAGCAAATTCGCTCCCAAGGAAGATCTCTCTCTCGAAGAATTGATGCCCGACCGCCGGGAATTGCAAAAGCTATCGGGGAGTCCCGATGGTACGCCAGAGACTTCTTTGTTGCGCCGCGAGAATGCAAAGCGTCTCCGCGAAGCAGTGCAGAAACTGCCTGCGGAGTATCGGCTCATGATTGTACTACATGACATGGAGGAGCTGTCCGACGGGGACGTAGCTGAAATCACAGGCCTCCGACTAGGAACAATCCGCGTGCGGCTGCACCGGGCGCGACTCTTCGTGCGAAAGGAATTAGCCAAGCAGGATCAGCATCGTGTACGCCGCGAAGCGGCAAAGCCCTCCGGGGAAATGCACCTCTCCGGACAGCCGCGCCAACGGCGCTGCAAAGAAATGTTCGCCGAACTCTCAAACTACCTTGATGACGAGCTTGATGATTCCCTTTGTGAAGAACTGGAAAAGCACATGGACGGCTGCGAGCCTTGCAAGGCG
>JBGQCW010000132.1:0-6031 GCA_041495565.1 Candidatus Acidiferrum sp. | reverse complement strand
TCGACCAGCCGCTTGGCCTTTTCCAAAACCATTTCCGCGACCTGAATGTGGCGCTGCGGCGCTTCGTCAAAGGTGGAGCTGATGACTTCGCCCTTCACCGTACGCTGCATATCCGTGACTTCTTCAGGCCGCTCGTCGATGAGCAGCACGATCAGCGCGACGTCCGGATGATTCACCGTAACGGAGTTGGCGATGGACTGCAGCATCATGGTCTTACCGGTACGCGGCGGGGCCACGATCAAACCTCGCTGGCCCTTGCCGACGGGGCAGAGAAGATCCAGCACGCGGCCGGTCATGTTCTCTTTCGTTGTTTCCATCTTCAGCCGGCCCTCCGGATAGAGCGGCGTCAGGTTGTCAAAGAAGATTTTGTTGCGCGCGACCTCGGGGTCTTCGAAATTGACCGCTTCCACCTTGATCAGCGCGAAATAGCGCTCGCCATCTTTCGGCGGGCGCACTTGGCCGGAGACGGTGTCGCCGGTGCGCAGATCAAACTTGCGGATTTGCGACGGCGAGACGTAGATATCGTCCGGGCCGGGGAGGTAATTGTATTCCGGCGCACGCAGAAAACCGAAGCCGTCGGGGAGGCACTCGAGCACCCCTTCGGAAAAGATCAACCCGCTCTTCTCGGTCTGCGCGCGGAGGATCTGGAAGATCAACTCCTGCTTGCGCATGCCGCTGGCGCCGGGAAGATTGTGTTCCTTGGCGATCTTGGCGAGATCGGTGATGTTCTTTTCCTTCAGCTCGGCAAGGCTAATACTCATCTGATTGTTTCCTTCAATGCTTGTTTCTTTTGGCATATATCCTTAGCTTTGATTGTGAAAATGGACCCTGTCTTGTGCAGCCGCGAAGCGATCAACGAGAATCCGGATTTTTTTGAGGTGGCGCACCGCACTGGCGGCTGACTGCTCCGCGGTTACACAAACCGTTGGCCGCTTAGCGGCCACGAAAACCGAAGACGCGAAAACCACCGCGATAGGTAAACCAGACTTTCTCTAGCGTGACCCCGACCCAGCCGGGGTCAACCTGCAACCGGCGCCAGCGCAGAGTCTGAACTCACCCGCGAATGAAAACCCGCAGGGCGGGCCGGGCCCCAAACAACGCTGCTTAGTTGGTCAAACTCTTGTCTTTCTCGGGGCCGGCCACGAAAGTTTCCGCAACGGGCGCAACCGCGGTGTGCTCGAGCGGCAGAGTCGGCCGTTCCAGCGCAATCTGCAGCACTTCATCCATGGTCTCTACAAAATGGACTGTGAGACTGGAGAGGATCTCCTGCGGAATGTCCGCCAAGTCCTTCTCATTGTCCTTCGGAAGCAGTACCGTACGCAAGCCCATTCGGTGGGCGGCCAGGAGCTTCTCCTTGACGCCGCCGATGGGCAGAACTTTGCCGCGCAGGGTGATTTCGCCGGTCATGGTGACATCGCGGCGCACGGGATTCTTTGTGAGCGCGCTGACGATCGAAGTGCAGATGGTGATACCGGCGGAAGGGCCGTCCTTGGGGATGGCGCCTTCGGGCACGTGCACGTGAATGTCGATGTTGCGGTAGAAATCCCTGGGCAGGCCGAGCTGATTCGAACGCGAGCGCACGTAGCTCATGGCGGCCTGCGCGGATTCCTGCATCACGTCGCCGAGTTTTCCGGTGAGCGTCAGGCGGCCCTTGCCTTCCATCAAAGTTGCCTCGGTGGAAAGCACCGTGCCGCCAACTTCGGTCCAGGCGAGGCCGGTCGTCAATCCGATTTCGTTGTGTTTTTCCAGCCAGAATTCACGGTACTTCAGGATGCCGAGGAAGTCGTTGACGTTGGCCGGCGTGATATCCGTGGTGGAAGCCGGGCCATCCGTGACGACTTTGCGCGCCATCTTGCGCGCGATGTTCTGAATTTCACGCTCCAGGCTGCGCACCCCCGCTTCGTGCGTATAGTGCCGGATCATGTGAAGCAAGCCTTCATCCGTAAACGTAAGATTTTTTTCCGTGAGTCCCGTCGCTTCGCGCGCGCGCTTGACGAGGAAGCGCTTGGCGATTTCCAGTTTCTCCTGCTCCGTGTATCCCGGGAGCCGCAGGATTTCCATGCGGTCTTGAAGCGGCTGGGGAACCGTGTGCAGCACGTTCGCGGTGCACACAAACATCACTTTCGAAAGATCGTATTCGACGTCGAGATAATGGTCCGTAAAGGAATGGTTGATTTCCGGATCGAGAACTTCCATCAAAGCCGCGGAAGGATCGCCGCGAAAGTCGGTGGACATCTTGTCGACTTCGTCCAAAACGAAGATCGGGTTCACCGTGCCGGCCTTTTTCATCATCTGGATAATCTGGCCGGGCAGGGCCCCGATATAGGTCCGGCGATGGCCGCGAATTTCGGCTTCATCGCGCACCCCGCCGAGCGAGACGCGCACGAATTTGCGGCCCGTGGCGTGGCCGATGGACATGGCCAGGGAAGTCTTGCCAACGCCCGGAGGCCCCACGAAGCAGAGAATCGAGCCCTTGGGATTCTTCACCAATTGGCGGACGGCCAGGAATTCGAGGATGCGTTCCTTAACCTTTTCAAGGCCGTAGTGCTCTTCGTTCAGAATTTTCTCCGCGGCCTTGATGTCGCGAATTTCCTTTGATCTCTTTTTCCACGGCACCGCGAGCAGCCAATCGAGATAATTGCGGCTGACGGTGGACTCCGCGGACATCGGCGGCATCAACTCCAGGCGCTTCAGCTCCTGGACCGCTTTTTCGTGCACTTCCTTGGACATGCCGGCGGTATCGATCTTCTTTTTCAGCTCGTCGATTTCGTTCTTTTCGCCGCGGCCCAGTTCTTTCTGAATGGCCTTGAGCTTCTCGTTGAGGTAGTACTCTTTTTGCGCGCGCTCCATTTGGCGCTTCACGCGTGTGTTGATGTTGCGGTCGACGTTGAGCTTTTCGAGCTCGATTTCCAGGATTTCGCCGATGCGGTTCAGCCGCTCGAGAGGATCCACGGTTTCGAGCAAATCCTGTTTTTCATCCACGGGGAGCTGCAGATTGGCGGCAATGGTATCCGAGAGGCGCGCGGGATCATCCACGCGTGCGGCAGCGATCATCGTGTCGTAATTCAGGCTCTGCGAAAGTTTGATGAACTGCTCGTAGAGACCGGTGATTTTCTGGACGGTCTGCTCGACCTGCGGCGACGGCTCGACTCGCGCGCTGAGCAGGCGAACCGTGGCGCGGAAGAAACCTTCTTCCGCGGCAATCGAGATGGCCCGCGCACGCTCCACGCCTTCCACCAAAACTTTGATGTTGCCGTCGGGGAGCTTCACGCTCTGCACGATGTTCGCGAGCGTTCCGACCGCGTAGATCTCTTCCGGCTTGGGGTCATCCACCGAAGCGTCGTGCTGTGTGGAAAGGAAAATCTTTTTGTCGCCGGCCAGCGCTTCCTCAAGCGCGCGCACGCTGGCCTCGCGGCCAACGATGAAAGGGGTCATCTGTTGCGGGAAGATGACCATGTCGCGCACCGGCATCATGGGCACGCGCTTCATTTCCTGTTTTTCGCGATTGAACATTAAGGCCCCTGGATTTAACTCATGCGGCCACAGACCGGCCGCACGCTGAGATCGAAGCCCGAGCGGCTTATCCAGCCTTCTCGAGCAAGCTCCAATTGATTTCGCGAGTGCGGACCATGTCCGCGGTGACCAAGAAATCGCGCACCTTCCGCTGCATGGGAAGGTGGTACATCAGTTCCAGCATGAGGTCTTCGAGGATCATGCGCAAGCCGCGCGCGCCAACCTTGCGCTGAAGTGCCAACTCCGCGACGGTTTCGAGCGCGTCGTCGGTGAAGCGCAGGCGAACGTTTTCGAATTCGAACAGCCGCTGGTATTGCTTCAGCAGGGCGTTTTTCGGCTCCGTCAGGATTTTGACCAGCGCGCCCTTATCCAAATCGTTCATCACGCCGGCAACCGGCAGGCGGCCAACAAATTCAGGAATCAATCCGTAGCGGATCAGATCGCTGGGCTGCACCTGCTCGAGCAATTCGGTGTTGCGCTTCTGTGGCGTCGTTGGCGCGGAATCCGTGTGGAATCCCAGCGAGCGGCGCCCGGCGCGCTTCTCGATGATTTTTTCCAGTCCGACGAACGCGCCTCCGCAGAGAAAGAGGATGTTCGTCGTATCCACCGGCGTAAATTCCTGGTGCGGATGCTTGCGTCCGCCCTGCGGAGGCACATTGGCAATCGTGCCTTCGAGAATCTTCAGCAGCGCCTGCTGCACGCCTTCGCCGGAAACGTCGCGGGTGATCGAGGGGTTCTCGTCCTTCTTGGCGATCTTGTCGATTTCGTCGATATAAATGATGCCTTGCTGGGCCTTTTGCACGTCGCCATCCGCGGCTTGCAGCAGCTTCAAAATAATGTTCTCAACGTCTTCGCCCACGTAGCCCGCTTCGGTGAGCGTCGTGGCATCCACGATCGCGAACGGCACATCGAGCATTCGTGAAAGCGTTTGCGCCAGCAAAGTCTTGCCCGTGCCCGTTGGACCGATTAGAAGAATATTCGACTTGCTAAGTTCGATTTCGCCCGGCTGCTTGTTCAGGAATATCCGCTTGTAGTGATTGTAAACGGCCACCGCGAGTTTTTTCTTGGTGCGGTCCTGCCCAATGACGTAGCCATCCAGGAATTGCTTGATCTCCGGCGGGCGCGGAAGGCGCTTCGTCGGCGCGGCAGCCTGTTCGCGCTTCTCATCTTCCAGAATGGTCTGGCAAACGCCGACGCATTCATTGCAGATGTACGCGCGCGGATAGTCCGAAGGCGAACTGATCAGCTTCTCCACCTGTTCCTGCGCCTTATGGCAGAAGGAACAGCGCAAGGGCTCGTCTGGGTTGAATTTTTTCACTGGTGTGAAGGCCTCGTCTCCGCTGGGCTTTGACGGAGTCTCTATCCGCTATTCTAGGCCGATTTTTCCCCTGAGCAAAAGAGAAACTCGAATGGTTACTAACTTTTAGGAACGGATGTCTTGCTCCTGCTGCAGACAGTAAAGCACTTCGCGGCGCGGAAAACTAGCGATGCTTATAAATGATCTCGTCGATCATCCCGTATTCCTTGGCTTGCTCGGGATTCATGATGTAGTCGCGCTCCACGTCCTTCTCAATGCGCTCGACCGGTTGGCCGCTGTGTTTCGCGAGCAGCGAATTGATTGTCGTGCGCATGCGCAAAATTTCTTTTGCATGCAAATCGATGTCCGTGGCCTGGCCGCCGAGGCCGGACATCCACGGCTGGTGAATCAGGATGCGCGCATTGGGCAGCGCAAAACGCTTCTTGGGCGTGCCACCGGCGAGAAGCACGGCCGCGATGGATGCGGCTTGGCCAATGCAGGTGGTGACCACATCCGGCTTCACAAATTGCATCGTGTCATAAATTGCAAAACCCGCCGTGATCGAGCCGCCCGGAGAATTGATGTACAGTTGAATGTCTTTCTCCGGGTCTTCGGCCTGCAGGAAAAGCATCTGCGCCGTGGCCAGATTGGCGACGTGGTCGTCAATCGGCGTCCCGATGAAAATGATGTGCTCCTTGAGCAGCCGGGAGTAGATGTCGTAGGCGCGTTCACCGCGGCTAGTCTGTTCGACCACCATCGGTATGAGCGTTGTGCCGCGATACTCTGGTTCTTCGAAATTTTTCATTGAGGTGGTTAAGTTGCCGGAATGATTCACTTTGAATCTGTGGCCGCAACCGCTGCGGTCTTGATCTTGGCGTTCTGCGCCAGCCAGTCGAGTGTTTTGTCGCTGCGCAGCTTAGCTTTTATCCTATCGAGCGTCCCTTGCTTTGTCAAACGAGCGCGCATCGCTTCCGCCGATTCGTCACTATGCCCGGCCATGTGTTCCAGCTCGTGCGTGACCTCTTCGTCGGTCACATCGATGTTTTCCGTCGAAGCGATGCGGTCCACGATGAGCTCTGCCTTCACGTCATCCTTGGCGCGCTCTTCCTGGCGTTTCCGCAGCGTGACCCAGTCCACATTCACGGCGCGAGGATCGACGCCTTGCGCGGCGAGAGAGCGCACGACGCGCTCCAGTCGCGCATCCATTTGATGCTCGACCAG
>JBGQCW010000131.1:0-6036 GCA_041495565.1 Candidatus Acidiferrum sp. | reverse complement strand
CATCCGGGTAAGCTCGAGCTGCAGCTCCGCGCTGCCAGCCATGTGCCCGGCCTCTTTGGATTCCGCCAAGCGGCCGTAAACATCGGCGCCTTTGCGGGCCACCACCGTGTCGTTCACCACAAGATCGGTCTCGAGGCTCGCATGAAAGATATCGCCGACATGATTCTTCGAAGAGTCCACGCCATCGATCATGCGCACCAGAAGAGATTGTCCCGCGGGGATGGTGACGTCCCCGCCAGCGGCCATGCTTGTCGCGGGGGCTGGTGCGGCAGCGGGAGCTACCGCCGGGGCCGCATTCCCGGAATGACGGGTAAAGGTCAGCGCGACGATGTCCGTCGTGCTGAACGTCTGAACTTCCCCATTCACCTCGAAGCGCAACACCGCTTGTGTTCCGCCGAGGTATTTCCCTTTCAAAACCCGGCCATCCTTCAATTCCAGCGTATCGGCGGCCGTCACTCCGACAAAAAACAGGCCCAGGGCCGCTGCGGCCAAAAAACGATTCCATTTTCTCATGGTTCCCTCTCTCGGGCGGGAAATCACGAGACCCGCGCGATCTCCGCGCCATTCTCCTGCGCCCTAAGATACCAGGCAATTCTACCGCATTGGATGATGGTCGTGCGGAGAATGGTTGTGCCAAGTGCAAACGTGAAGCGGGCGAAGAAAAAGGGCCCGCGCCAACGAGACGCGGGCCCTGGTATTCGTGTCGCTACTTAGTGGCAGCCGCCGTGGCAGAAGCAGGCTGCACGGTGTTCGAAACGACGTTGTATCCATCCACGACGAGGACGGCCGTTTTTCCTTCGAGAGCGGATGAATCGTAGGTTACAGTCACCAGCCGCTCTTCTCCGGGAAGCAGCGAAAAGTAGTTTTCACTCCAGAAGATCGGGACGACGTCATCGCCGCCTGGTCCGCGCGTCAGCCGTAGATGCGCCATAAACGCGATGCTGCTGCTCGCGTTCTTCACGGTAACAGTCATCGTATCCTTGCCTGCCGCGCTGTTTGCGACAGCGCCGACCGAAAGCGTCACCTGCGGCAAGGAGTTCAGGCCGGTCAAATCCGCGAACTCTTTTTGCGGCGTGTAAACAGTGTCTTTCCTCTTGGCCCAATCGAGGGTATCGGCCTTGGTCGAGAGCCAGTAGAAGTTGTCGCTCAACAGCTTCCCCTGGGCATCGTGCACCTGCAGTTTAAGGAAGTAGGTGGTGGAGATCTTAGCCGGCAGCGACAGGTCGAGGACTTTCGTGCTGCTGTCCGGGGCGAGATCCAGCGTCCCGCCATGCGTTGCGGCTGCCGTCGCGTCCAGATTGTAGAGAGTCGCGCTGACCTTGACTCGCGGCAGCGCATTCTGCGTGTCGTTCACGACCGCAACGGTGTGGTCGTCGTAGCCGTACTGCACGTGAACAGGCTCCATGGCCTTCTTGGTCCCGAAGTAGCCGCCTGCTGGCACCAGATAGTAGTCGTAGAGATGCCAGATCAGCGAGGGCCAGGAATTATTGAGCATCCACTGAATCACGCCGGTTGCCGTGTATTTGTTCCGTCCGTAGGCCTCGAACATGGCGCGCTGACCGTCGTAGGTCATGGCTTGCGCCTTGCGCTCATAGTCATCGAGCGAAGTCGCCGGGCCGTAGCGCCGGGTCAGTCCGTCGGTGAATACGTTTACTGTCGTGAAGCGCTCTTTGCCGGCGTGGAAATTCCAGAACTCATCGATCGGCCAGAGATGTTCTTTCGGAATGAATTTTTCCAGCGATTCGCGCGTTGGAATAGCCGGCCCCGGACTCGTTTCCGTGTTGTAACCGTACGCGCCACCCGCTTTCGTGTCCGCGAGCCAGTAGACCGGTGGCACGTATTCGTACGGCCCGGTCATTTTTACTCCGGAATTGCCAGTGACCTTTGTGGGGGTCTCGCTCGCGGAGGAGATCGAGGGGTTGGGCCATTCCGTTTCTTTCAGGATGTCCAAATACATTTGCTCAACATCGGCCGGTGGCGGTCCGTCGCTGCCGTAGAGCCACACGAACACGCTGGGATGATTGCGAAGGCGGCGCGACTGGTCGGCCATGGACGCTCCGGCAATGGCGTGCGTTTCCGGCGTCCAGCGCTTCCAGCGTTCCCAA
Source organism: Candidatus Acidiferrum sp. (assembly GCA_041495565.1). GTDB lineage: Bacteria > Acidobacteriota > Terriglobia > Acidiferrales > UBA7541 > Acidiferrum. The sequence continues at coordinate 3,931 of JBGQCW010000131.1, read as the reverse complement.
GCGTCGCAGCAGGTCCAGCCCGGCATGACGAGAATGCCGAGCTTGTCGGTTTTGTCGAAGAATTCGTCGCGGTCGATGCGGCCTTCGAGGCGAATGGTGTTCAAACCCATGTCGCGCACATAGGCGAGGTCGGCATCAAGTTTTTTGGACATGGGCCGCAGGAACATATCCGGGGCCCAGGCTGCGCCACGGATGAGAATTTTCCGGCCATTGATCTTGAAGAGGCGGTGGCCTTTGTCGGTAAGTTCGGAAGTCACTTCACGTATGCCGAACCTCACTTCTGCCCGGTCCGAAACATTTGCTGGGCCGTCGGCTTCAAAATGGAAAACCGCTGTGTACAGATTCGGCGTTCCGATAGTGAAGGGCCACCACAGATTCGGGTTGGAAAGCTTCAAGCTCGGAAACTGCGCGGGTGTGAAGCGCACGGTCTTCGTCTCGCCGGCCGCCAACGCAACGTCCTCCTTCAAGGTCTGTCCGTCCACTTCCGCGACCAGCGTGCCCTTAACGGGATGGCCCGCCTGGTTGCGCAAGTCTGCGCTCAGTGTGAGCTCGGCGGTCTTGTACTCCGCGTCGAGCTTGGACTTGACGAAAGGATTCCGCAGAGCGACAGGACCATTCGACGTCAGGGTGACCTCTTTCCAGATGCCCATGTCCTTGTCGGGAGGCGTAGGATTCCAGTCCACCCAGGTGATGCCAAGATCATTTTTCTCCGGCGCGAAAATCTCCAGCGCGACGGCGTTTGGCCCGTTGGTGTTCAGCGCAGCGGTCACGTCGAACTCAAAGATTCGATAAGTTCCGGCAACATCTTTCGCATCGGCGATTTTCTTTCCGTTCACCCAGACGTTGGCGCGGTAGTTGATGCCGGGAAAGTGCAGCCAAAAATGATTGCCCGCGAGCGGCGGCCGCAGCGTGAATTCCGTCCGCCACCACCAGGAGCAACGGAACGGGCTGCCCTCCGGCATGTCCTGCAGCGCGAAGAACGATTTATCGGAGTAGCCCATTCCGGGGAGTTTTTTCAGATTTGTTCCGTACGTGGGATCAGGGTAAGTTTTGTCGTCCACGAGCGTGCCAACAACCGTGTTTGGCACGGTGGTCTTGTGCCACCCGGTGGCTGCGAAACCGGGCGCCGACACCTGCTGGCTTGTCGTCTTCGCTTCGCAGGACGACTGAATCTGCCAGCCGCCGTTCAAGTCGAGCGTGGAATTCGACGGGCTTTCCGGGCCATTCGCCCGAACTACTTCCGCGGCAAAGGACGCGGCGGCAAGAATTCCTAAGACAAGAAAGTATTTGAAACGCAGCATGTTCCCTCGCCTTGATAAGATGGACTGCTCTTCCGGACCCAATCTTAAACCGATTCAATAGGCTTCGTCTGCATTTTTTCGCGGTACCCTCCCGGATATTCGGCTTCCGGCAGTTTCTTTTGCGCTTGACAGCGGACGTAACAAACCGTGTAAGCTCCGCCGAACACCGCGACCTTTACATTTTCCATTCGGCCAGCGCGCAATTCTATTCATCGCAACCTGGGAGCAGAATATGTCTCGACGCGCACTCATTTTCAGCATCATTCTCTTTGCCGTTTTGAGTGGGACGACCTTCGCGCAAACCAAGCGCAAGATCATCATTGATCAGGATGCGCGGGGCCCGGCGACGACCGACCAACAGTCCATGTTGATGCTGTTGCAGTCACCGAACGTGGAGACTCTGGGAATCACGGTCGTGAGCGGCGACATGTGGCGCGACGAAGAAGTGGCTCACACGCTGCGCATGCTGGAATTAACAGGGCACGGCGACATAAAGGTCTACCCCGGCGCGGTTTTCCCGCTCATCAACGGCAAGGAAGAGATCGCGCGCTGGTCAACGCTGTACGGAAAAGTCGGGTATCAAGGCACGTGGAACGAGAACGGCACGAGCGGCAAGTACAAAACTCCCTATCACGATCCCTTCGTCGTGCCTAATCTGCCGGAAGGCAATCCCACGCTCAGAGTTGAACAGGAGGACGCAGCACACTTCATCCTTCGCATGCTGCACAAGTATCCGCACGAAGTGACGATTTATGCGGGCGGTCCGCTAACCGACCTTGCACAGGTCATCAGCATCGATCCCAAAGCGGCGGAGCTTGCGCAGGAATTGGTCATCATGGGCGGCAGCATCGCTCCTGAAGTAGAAATTTCGTGGAAGACCGCGAATCGCCGCGAATTTAATTTTTGGTGGGACCCCGAGGCCGTCCACATCGTCTTGCGCGCACCCTGGAAGAAAATTACGGTCACGACGGTGGACATCTCCGTGAAAACGAGATTCACCAAGGCGATGATCGAGCAGATCGCCAAAGCCGGCACGCCTTCCGCGCAGTACATCGGTAAATACTCCGACGAAGAGTTTCTCTGGGATGAACTTGCCGCAGCGGGGTGGCTCGATCCCAGCATCATCACCAAAGAGGTGCAGCTTTACATGGACATGGATATCTCGCACACAGCGGGTTACGGAAACACGCTGGTTTGGGTGCCAGGGGATCAGCCCGGGCTCGGCGAACAACTCGTGCACGTACAGACCGAGTTAGACCTCGCAAAATTCGACAAGCTGCTGATCGATCTACTGTCCCGGCCAGCCCCGAGCACAGTGAAAGCAAATTAGCGCGTGATAAATCTGAGGTTAGAGGAATTGGTCCCGGAGGAGGGGGTCGAACCCACACGGTACTAAGTACCACTGGATTTTGAGTCCAGCGCGTCTGCCAGTTCCGCCACTCCGGGGCAACAATCCAAAGTAGCACGCCAGCGCCGCGCGCTCAAGATATCAACAGTACCTCGACTGGACTTGGCTGCGGCCAAGGGCTACCCTATAGCCCCCGTTCGGCAGGTGTCTCCACCCACAGAGACGATCGAACGGATTTCCGAGGCTGTTCATGGCTACCGTCACCACTCTTTCCCCCGGGACTCACCCCGAGCATCGTGGTCTCTCTTTCTGGATGGACCGCGTACTGGCAGAGCTGAAGAATGTACGTTCCTCGCCTGACGCGGATGCGGTGCACGATCTGCGCGTGGCGATCCGGCGCTGCCGCTCCGTTGCTGCGGTCATGGAAGAGGTGGACCCCGACCCCGCCTGGCCCGCGATGCGCAAGGTCGCGCGCAAGCTATTTCGCGCCCTTGGGGCGCTCCGCGACGCTCAGGTGATGGACGAGTGGGTGAAAAAACTTGCCCCCGAAACCGATCCCGTTCGCGCACATTTGCAGGCCGCGTTCGAATCCAGCGAGGCTGGGCTGCGCGAGGCTGCACTGCGCGCGGCCGCCAAGTTCGATGAGAAATCCTGGAGGCGGCTCGAGCGTGCGCTCCGGCAACGCGCGCGGCTGGTACCCGCAGGGAGCCTCGCGGCCGAATGCCTGGCGCTGGAACGATTCGAAAGTGCGAAGGAACTCCATGCTAAAGCGCTGCGGACGGAAAAGCCCAAACCGTGGCACGCGCTGCGCATCGGACTGAAGCGCTTCCGTTATACGGTCGAATGTCTCCTTCCAGAGCATTACGCGGCCTGGAACGACAACCTCAAGCGTATTCAGGATCTGCTTGGCGAACTCCATGACCTCGATGTGTTGTCCGCCACCGTGAAGAAATCCGATTCGGTGGAAACCGAAGATTCCCGGAAGGCCTGGGAAGAGACCATCGGGCGCGAACGCCACGAACGCATGGAAACGTATCGCCAGCTCACTCTGGGAAAGACCAGCTTGTGGAATGAATGGCGCGCGGGCCTTCCTACGAATGGCCGCATCGAAGCCGCTGCCATGGCACGCTTGCGCGCGACGGCGCGGGCCATCGATCCGCATTCGCGGCGTACCTCGCAGATTTCCCGCATCGCCGTCGCCCTTTTTGACGCGTTTCGGCGCGGGGATTCCGCTCCTGCGTTTACGGATGCGTCTCTTCGCCGAATTTTGTTGGCCGCGGCT
>JBGQCW010000130.1:0-6123 GCA_041495565.1 Candidatus Acidiferrum sp. | reverse complement strand
CGTACCTTGCCGGTGACCACCGTGCCCACCGGATACTTCTCCGCGACTTGCAGCCACGGGTCTGGCTGCGCCTGTTTGATTCCCAGCGAAACGCGCCGGTCGCTCGGCTTGATGTCCAGCACCACGACATCGACTTCGTCTCCCACTTTCACGAGCTTCGAGGGATGCGTGACCTTTTTGTTCCAGCTCATTTCGGAGACGTGTACCAGGCCTTCGATCCCCTGTTCCAGCTCGACGAAGGCGCCGTAGTCCACCACGCCGACGACTTTGCCCTTCACCTTGCCGCCCGCGGGATATCTATCCGACGCGCCAACCCAGGGATCGGGCATCAGTTGCTTCAGCCCCAGAGATACGCGCTGCTTTTCCTTGTCGAACTTCAGGATGATGACGTCGAGTTCCTGCTCCGGCTTTACAAGGTCGGACGGATGCTTCACGCGGCCCCAGCTCAGGTCGGTCAGGTGCAGCAGGCCGTCGATTCCGCCCAGGTCCACGAACGCGCCGTACTCGGTCACGTTCTTCACGTGCCCATGCACCACCTGGCCTTCGCTCAGCGTTTCCATCAGCGCGCCGCGCTTCGCTTGCAGCTCTTCTTCGAGCAGCGCGCGCCGGCTCACCACCACGTTGCCGCGGCGGCGGTTCAGCTTTGTAACGCGCACTTGCACTTCCGTGCCCGTCAGATCGTCGAGGTTCTGCGTCGGCCGCAGGTCGTATTGCGAGCCCGGCAGAAACGCGCGCACGCCGATGTCCACCACGAGGCCGCCCTTGATGCGGTCCACCACTTTGCCGGTAATGGTTTCCTTGGCCTTGAACGCCGCTTCGATCTTCTCCCAGGTCTTGCGGCGCAGCACTTTTAGGTAGGAGAGAATCGTGAAGCCGTCCTTGTGCTCCCCGGTGCGTTGCACTTCGATGGTGCTGTTTGGCTCGGGCCGGGGAATCTCCGTGTCCGTGAATTCCGCGGCAGGAATCAGGCCTTCCGTTTTTCCGCCGAGATCCACGACCACGCCATGTTCCGTGTACGCAACAACCTTGACCTCGATTACCTCGTTCGACGCAGCCGCTTCCTGCTTTTCGTCGTACTGTTCCAAAAGCTTGCTCATCTCTTCCGAGCCGGCTGCTTCTTCGTCCGCAGACGCGGCTTCCGCATCTGCCGCCTTCGTCGCGGTATGAGCTTCCGCAGCGGTATGCGCCGCCGCAGGTTCGGTCTCCGTGGCTGCAGGTTTCCCAGGGTCGCCATCCGCCTGCGCTACGGGAGCAGCATTGGCTTCTTGTGTCGCCGCATTCACCTGTTCGGTATGTTCCGCAGAAGTTGAATTTTCAATTGCGGTTTCCGGCTTTGCTTCTGCGTTCGCGCTGTTCGGAGCGGTTTCGGCTTCGGGTGCAGGCGCGGCAGCGGCCGCATTGGACGGGTTATCTTGGTCGGAAAACATGGTTGTTGGCCTCCGGGATATCTATCCCTGTTTTATCGAAAATAATCCCTGCGAAATCCCTGTTTGGGTCCGTGCAAGGAGGTTAACCGCAGAGCGGTTACTTGGGACACAGATGCTGCGGGCGTCGAAAACGCTGCAACATTAAAAGGATACTCGCCGCCTCAACCCTCTGTCAATGAACCGGCAGGACCAGCCCTAGGCGCGTGCCCGGCCCGCTTGCGTCTTTTCACGGCGAAAATCCGGGGCAGAAACCTCCACCGTGCGGCACATCTCATACAATCTCGAACGCATCCGAGTTCCGATGCGCTGCTCCAGCGAATCTTCGCGTGTGGGTGGAATCAATTTGCCATTCGGAAGCCGCGCCACTTCGCCTTCCGTGGTGGGGTTATCGAGGTAATTCGTCGTGATGATGGTGGTGCGGTTCTCGTTGTAACGGGCGTTCAAGACAATTCCGACGATGTCGCGCACCCAATCCGAGGGCTTGCTCGCGCCGAGATCATCCAGTACGAGAATCTCCACGGTGCGAATCGGCTCGAGAATCTTCATTTCCGTGGATTCGCTCGCTGGGTTGTAGCTCGCCTGAATTTCCTTTAGCAGTTCGCGGTAATCGCAGAAAAGCCCTCCATGCCCGCGCTGGATCAATTCTTTGAGTGCCGCAACCGCAAGATGCGTCTTCCCGACGCCGGAAGGTCCCATGAACAGTAATCCCTTTTCGGACGAACCCGGGTACTCCCGCACGAATCCCTGCGTGAGCAGCTTCGCCTGCTTCATCGATTGTGCGTGCTGCGCTGTCCAGGTCTTTCCGTCGGTGAGGTCCGTGACGTAGCTCTCAAAATCGCAGTGTTCGTAGCGCTTCGGAATTCGCGCGCGCTCCATTACTCGTGTTGCGCGATCCTGCATTCCGCAGTCGCACGCCACCGCCACGCTGCCCGCCGCGCCATCCGGCCGCGGCACCAGCCTCCATCCCGTCCCTCTGCAAAGCGTGCAATTTTCCAGCGCCATGTTGATCGTCTGTGTAGGCGCCGGGCGGAATTCATCCCGACCCTGTCGGGAGCCCGGCCCATCTTCACTCCGGCGCAGACAGCATACGAGCGCCAAGTGCACACGGCAAGTTGTCTGCGTTGGGAAAGCTGTGGAAGGAATCACTAGAACAGGCTTTAGCCTGTTTGCTTTTCGGTTCAGTCAGGGCAAGCAGCCCACAACAGGGGCTCACGGCTGGTAACTCTGCGCCACTTTTCAGGGCGGCATCTTCTTGCTTTTTCACTAAGAACTAAAAACGCATAACTAAAAACTGGTTCACTGCCGCGCCACCCGTGGCGTTGCCCGCACGATGGCATTCTGCGGCGTTTTCCCCTGCGTGTGTGAGGCCGCGACCCGCGACAATTCCTGCTGCACCACGTGGGCGAACTCTCCCATCTGCCGTTCCATCTCGATCATCTTCTCGCGCATGTTCAAAATGATTTCGATCCCCGCCAGGTTCACGCCCATATCCCTCGCCAGCGTCAGAATCACATCCAGCCGCTCCAGGTCGGAATCCGTATAGAGCCGGGTGTTGCCCTGCGAACGCGATGGCTTCAGCAGTCCCACGCGCTCGTACAGCCGCAGCGTCTGCGGATGCAGTTTGTAAAGCTCGGCCACGGCGCTGATCATGTAGCCGGCCTTCGCCCGTTTTTTCGCGCGCTCTGGCATCTTTACTTTCCTATACCCCTGCCTTGCTGAACAAATCTTTTCTGGGATCATCCGGTGCGACGCTCTCCAATTCTTTCATCAAATTCCGCACGCGCTCATCCGTCGGTTGCGGCACAACCACCTGAATCTCCACATACTGATCGCCTCTCGCGCCGCTCCTCGCGCTTGGCACGCCTTTCTCCTTCAGCCGCAAGGTCTTTCCGCTATTCGTCCCCGGGGGAATCCTTACGAGGGACCGCCCGTCCATCGTCGGCACCTCAATTTTTGCGCCCAGCGTCGCCTCGCTCACGGTCACCGGAATTTTTGTATACAGGTCATCGCCGCGCCGTTCGAAAAACTCATGCGGTCTCACGACTACCCGCAAATACAAATCGCCTGCTGGAGCGCCCATCGTCCCCGAATTGCCCTTTCCCGGCACGCGGACGCGCCCGCCGTTCGAAACGCCTGCCGGGATACGCACTTCAATCGGTTCCGTCCGCCGCACCCGCCCCTCGCCGCCGCACGTCTTGCACGCGGTCCGCAATTTTCCCGTTCCGCCGCACCGCGTGCACGGCACGTTGAACCGCATTTTGCCCGCGGCCTGCTGGATCGTGCCCGTTCCACTACATGCCGAGCAGGTCTGCGGCGAGCCCACCGCGCCCGTTCCGTGACACGTCCCGCAAGCGTCCAACCGCGTGATAGAAAGCTTTTTCACCGCACCGCGCACGGCATCCCAGAAATCGATCTCAATCTGGTATTCCAGATCGCCGCCCGGCTCGTGCTCCGGTTCCATGCCGGCGTGTCCGCGCCCACTGGTGAAAAACTGGCTGAAGAGATCGCGGAAGCTCGCTCCGCCGCCCGCCGCCCCCGACCCGCCGCCGAAATCGAATCCGCCGAAGTCAAAATTAACGTCGGACCCTCCACCCTCGGCCCCCTGGCCAGCCCCCGGCCCGCCCGGAGGAATGTTGGCGCTGTAGAAGCCGTATTGATCGTACATCTGCCGCTTCTTCGAATCGGAGAGCACGTCGTACGCTTCCTGTAACTGTTTGAATTTTTCTTCGGAGGGTTTGTCGCCCGGATTCAGGTCGGGGTGGTACTTCCGCGCGAGTTTGCGAAATGCCGTGCGAATATCCTTCGCGTTCGCCTTCCGCGGCACTCCGAGCAGTTCGTAATAGTCTTGCTTTGCTGTCGTCGGCATCGTTGCACTGAGGAAATATTTGCAGGGGCGCCCCCGACCCGGTCGGGGCGCCCCTGCGATTGCTGCTTCAACTTAGTTCGGACGCTTGCTCTCGTCCACGTCCACGTACTCGGCGTCGATCACGTCACCAGGTTTCTTTTCCTGCGCGCCGCCGCTCGGGCCGGCAGAAGAACTGCCGCCCGCTCCAGCGCCCGTTCCTGCAGCACCGGCCTGCTCCGCACCACCCGCCGCTTGCGTCGTCTTGTACAGCTCTTCGGCGATCTTGTGCAGCGAACGCTCGACGTTTTCCGTCGCGGAACGCAGCCGCGCCACACCGCCTTCGTTAATGGCCTTTTTCGCGTCTTCGATCGCCTCTTCGGCCTTCTTCACGTCCGCCTCCGCGATCTTCTCGCGATTTTCGCGGAGCATCTTCTCCGACTGATAGAGGATGCCGTCCAGGCGGTTGCGCGCCTCGACCTCTTCCATCCGGCGGCGATCGTCTTCGCTGTGCGATTCAGCCTCGGTGCGCATCTTCTCGGCCTCTTCCTTGGTCAAGCCGCTCGATGCGGTAATGGTGATCTTCTGCTCCTTGTTCGTGGCTTTGTCCTTCGCGCTCACGTTCAGGATGCCGTTCGCGTCGATGTCAAACGTGACCTCGATTTGCGGCGTCCCGCGCGGAGCCGGCGGAATCCCGTCCAATTTGAATTTCCCCAGCGAACGGTTGTCATTGGCGAACTTGCGTTCCCCCTGCATGACGTGGATTTCCACGCCCGGCTGGTTGTCGGCCGCCGTCGAGTACGTTTCCACCTTGCGCGTCGGGATCGTCGTATTGCGCTGGATTTGCACCGTCATCACGCCGCCGAGCGTCTCCACACCCAGCGAAAGCGGCGTCACGTCCAGCAGTAGGATGTCCTTTACGTCCCCGGCAAGGACTGCGCCCTGAATCGCTGCGCCCACGGCCACGACTTCATCCGGATTCACGCCCCGGTGCAGTTCCTTCTCGCCGAAGAACGTCCGCACCAGTTGCTGTACCTTGGGGATGCGCGTCGAGCCGCCCACCATCACCACTTCCTGGATGTCGCTTGGCGACATCTTGGCGTCTTCCAACGCCTGTTTCACGGGCTTCATCGAGCGCTCCAGCAGATCATTGATCATCTGCTCGAGCCGTGTGCGAGTCAGCTTCTCTTCCATGTGGATCGGGCCGCTGGCGCCTGCGGTGATGAACGGCAGATTGATTTCCGTCTCCATCATTTGCGAGAGCTCGATCTTGGCTTTTTCCGCCGCGTCCTTCAGCCGTTGCAGCGCCATCTTGTCCTTGCTCAGATCGATGTTGTGCTGTTTCTTGAACGCGTCAATCAGCCAGTCCACGATTCTCTGGTCCACATCATCGCCGCCGAGGTGCGTGTCGCCGTTCGTGGACTTCACTTCCACCACGCCCGCGCCGACTTCCAAGACGGAAATGTCGAAAGTACCGCCGCCCAAGTCATACACGGCGATGGTTTCGTCGCTTTTTTTCTCCAGCCCGTAAGCCAGCGCCGCCGCCGTCGGTTCATTGATGATGCGCACCACTTCCAGTCCGGCGATTTCACCGGCCTGCTTGGTCGCTTGCCGTTGCGCGTCATTGAAATACGCCGGAACGGTAATGACGGCCTTGGTAACCTTCTCGCCGAGAAAATCTTCGGCGGCCGCCTTCAACTTGCCCAGGATCATCGCGGAAATTTGGGGAGGGCTATAGACTTTGCCCGCGATCTCCACGCGCGCATCGTCGTGGTCGCCTTTCACCACCTTATAAGGGATGCGCTTCATCTCTTCCGACACTTCGTCGTAACGCCGGCCCATGAACCGCTTGAT
>JBGQCW010000129.1:0-6167 GCA_041495565.1 Candidatus Acidiferrum sp. | reverse complement strand
TTCGTTACGTCGCAACGCGACTTTCGCGGAGGTAGGCGGGCACAGGCAGCGAATTCCGCGCCGAAAAAAGAGGCGCGCGCCTTGGATGAGGATGCACGGCAGCAATTGGCAAAACTCGCGAATGTTACGGAAGTTTATCCGCAGGTTCGTTTTTTGACGGAAGTGCGCTATGCCGGCAAGTCGCCAACGACGTCCGTTCTGGGCCTGCCGGACTCTTCCAAGGCGAGCGGGGCCTTTGAAGGAATGACGGGCTCTTATTTTTCTTCGCCGACGGCTGATGAAGCGATATTGCAGATCGAGTTTGCCAAGGAATTGTCGGATCAGCCTGCAACACTGGTCGGGAAAGATCTGGTTCTACGCTACGCGGAACGTGCTGCGCTTTCGAAAGAGGACGGAGGAAATCCCTCCTTTCTCGAAGGTGTGATGGGTGCGGCAAAGACGGGCGGCATCTCGATCGTCCCACGTGAAAAGACCCTGCGCATCGTTGGGGTCATTGAATCGGACCCTTCTGCAGGCGTCGGCGGGTTCGGAGGGGGGCGCGTATTTCTACCGCTCGAGACTGCGGAGCGTTTGCATGTCGCGCAGCCGGACGATTTGCAAGCATTCCTGAGCGGCGATCCGGCAAAGCCTTCTTACATGGCGCTGACCGTTCGTGTCCGTTCGCCGAAAGACGTGCCGCAAGTGGAGGCTGCGATCAAGCAGTTAGGGTTTTCAACGTTTTCCCTGTTGGACGCCACCAAGAGCCTTCGGCTGGTGTTTACGGTCTTCGATCTGTTCCTGGGATTGTTTGGGAGTTTGGCGCTCACGGTCGCTTCTCTCGGCATTATCAACACGCTGGTGATGGCCATCCTCGAACGCCGCCGGGAGATTGGGGTCTTGAAAGCGCTGGGCGCGACGGACCGCGATGTGCGCAGCCTCTTTTTTGCGGAAGCAGGCGCCATGGGATTTTTCGGTGGAATCTTCGGAGTCGCGCTGGGCTGGTTGATCGGACGAGCGCTGACTTGGGGAACGACGATTTACCTGCACCGGCAGGATTTGCCCGGCGTGAAAATATCGTATGTTCCGTGGTGGCTTGCGCTCGGTGCGGTGGGTTTTGCGATTGTTGTGAGCCTCGTCGCAGGGCTCTATCCGGCAGCGCGCGCGGCGCGACTCAATCCCGTCGAAGCCCTTCGCTACGAGTAATGCCTGAAAAGTAGCAAGAGTGAGGAAGCTCTTCCGTATAAGATAGTGGGGCAGGAGATTCGAAGGACACCTATGGAAACTGCGTATATCTGCGACGCCATCCGGACGCCGATCGGGCGTTATGGCGGAACGTTGGCTGGGATTCGTACCGATGATCTGGCAGCGATTCCGATTAAAGCCCTGATGGAGCGAAACGCTAGTGTGGATTGGAGTGCCGTCGACGATGTCATCTATGGCTGCGCCAACCAAGCCGGGGAAGACAACCGCAATGTCGCCCGCATGGCGCTCTTGCTCGCTGGTTTGCCGAAGGAAGTGCCCGGCACGACCCTGAACCGGCTTTGCGGTTCGAGCATGGACGCGGTGGCTACTGCGGCGCGCGCGATCAAGTGCGGTGAAGCGGACCTGGTGATTGCCGGTGGCGTCGAAAGCATGTCGCGGGCTCCTTTCGTCATGGGCAAAGCAGATAGCGCTTATGCGCGTTCGATGAAGATGGAAGACACCACGATGGGTTGGCGATTCATCAATTCGCTGATGAAGGCAAAATATGGTGTTGAATCCATGCCGGAGACCGGTGAGATCGTTGCCGAAGAGTTTCACATTACCCGCAAGGATCAAGATGCGTTCGCGCTGCGGAGCCAACAGCGCGCAGCGGAGGCCATGCGCGGCGGGCGATTGAAGCAAGAAATCGTTGCAGTGCCCATTCCGCAAAAAAAAGGCAATCCACTTCTCTTCTCTGAAGACGAGCATCCCCGTCCGGACACAACGCTGGAAGCACTCGCGAAATTGAAACCTGTCGTCAAGCCCGACGGAACGATCACGGCAGGAAATGCGTCCGGGATCAACGATGGGGCGTGCGCCTTATTGCTGGCCTCGGAGAGCGCGGCAAAGCGCCATGGACTGACGCCGAAAGCGCGCGTCGTGGCGGCCGCAGCCGCGGGCGTGGCGCCGCGGATCATGGGTATGGGACCATCCCCAGCAACGCGCAAAGTCATGGCCAAGACAGGCTTAACGCTTGCACAGATGGACACGATCGAATTGAACGAAGCCTTCGCGTCACAGGCATTGGCGGTGCTTCGCGACTTGGGCATTCCGGATGACGCGGCCCACGTCAATCCCAATGGCGGTGCGATCGCGCTGGGCCACCCTCTCGGGGCGAGCGGCGCGCGGCTGGTGACGACAGCGATGTATCAACTTCTGCGGACAAATGGCAGATATGCACTTTGTACGATGTGCATCGGTGTGGGGCAAGGGATTGCCCTGATTCTCGAACGCGGCTAAACAATCGCCTGGATTGAAAGAGCACGCACGGCATTCGCGAACGGGATGTGATTGGTCAAGAGGTTAGAGGAAACCGTTTTCTTTGACGGTTAGGAGCGATTACACTCAGCGCATGAATCTTCTCGATCCTCTCTTCCGCTCGCCAGCCATTGGCGCGGTGTTTTCCGATCGCTCCACACTGCAGGGGATTCTTGATTTTGAGGCCGCGTTGGCGCGCGCCGAAGCACGCATTGGCATTATCCCGCAGGCGGCCGCCTCTGCGATCGCCACCAAGTGCAGAGCGGAACTCTTCGACACTGCCGCTTTGTCGGAAGCGGCTGCTCGCGCAGGCAACCTGGCGATCCCGTTGGTGAAGCACCTCACCGCACTTGTAACGAAGAAGGACAAGCACGCGGCGCACTTTGTGCATTGGGGTGCAACCAGCCAGGACGCGATCGATACGGGCCGGATACTGCAATTGCGCCAGGCAATGGAATTGATCGTGCGCGACATGGACAGCATGGCGCAGCCGCTGGGCGCACTTGCTCAGAAACATCGCTCGACGCTCATTGCCGGGCGCACCTGGATGCAGCACGCATTGCCGACGACGCTTGGCGTAAAGATCGCAGGATGGCTTGATGCCATGGTTCGGCATCGCGGGCGGCTGGCAGAAACGCAGAAACGATGCTTAGTCCTGCAATTTGGCGGAGCAGTTGGCACGCTTGCCGCACTTGGGAGCCGGGGGCCGGACGTTGCGAGTCTCCTGGCCGCGGAACTCGGGCTTGGATTGCCGGACATCCCATGGCACAGCCACCGGGATCGCATGGCGGAAGTAGGCGTCACACTGGGCCTGTGCGCCGGCACGGCGGGAAAGATTGCGCGCGACATTGCTCTGCACATGCAAACCGAAGTAGCGGAAATCTTTGAACCCGCGGGCGAGGGGCGCGGCGGGTCCTCCACCATGCCGCACAAGCGCAATCCCGTCAGCTCGGCGGTGATTTTGTCGGCGGCAGTGCGCGTGCCGGGACTTGTCAGCAGCTTGCTCTCGTCCATGGTGCAAGAAGACGAACGCGGGCTGGGTGGTTGGCATGCCGAGTGGGAGACACTGCCGGACATTGTCCAATTGACAGGGGGCGCCATCCACCACCTAGCCACCATCGTGCCGAGCCTGGAGATCGATGCACAACGCATGCGGAAAAATCTGGACCTTACCGAAGGGCTGATTTTCGCGGAGGCCGTGAGTATGGCACTAGGCGAAAAAATCGGCAGAGCTCAGGCTCATGAAATCGTTCAGGCGGCGTGCGCCCGGGCCTTGAAGGAGAAGCGAGAATTGCGAGCCATTCTGAGCGCCGACCCGAAGATCGAGGCGCAGCTCTCGCGCGCCGATCTGGACCGCTTGTTCGATCCCCGAAATTATCTGGGAGCTGCGGAAGAATACGTCTACCGAGTGGTGACGAGAAGCCAGGGCAAAATCCCTGCTGGAGAAGAATAAGGGCCATGCCCTTCGTTGAACCACGAGATGCGCGAATCCACTACGTCTTAGAAGGCCCGCCGGAGGCATCCGTGCTGGCGTTCTCGAACTCGCTCGGCACGAACTATTCCATGTGGGACGCGCAAGCGCAAGAATTGCGGAAGGATTTCCGGATTCTGCGGTACGACACAAGGGGTCACGGGGAAACCTCGGTTACGCCCGGGCCGTATTCGATTGAGCAGCTGGGAAATGACATGCTCGGTTTGCTGGACGCATTGCGGCTGAACCGCGTTCATTTTTGCGGGCTGTCGATGGGTGGAATGATTGGAATGTGGCTTGGAGCGAATGCTCCGGACCGAATAGGCAAGCTGGTGCTCTCCAACACGGCCGCGAAGATTGGAACTCCGGAGATTTGGAACGCCCGACTCGAAATGGTCCGCAAAGAAGGGATGAAAACGGTGGCGTCGAACGTCGTCGAACGCTGGTTTTCTCCCGCTTTTCGCAAGAAAGATCCTGCGACCGTCGCACTAGCTCAGCATATGATCGAGGAAACAAATCCCGAGGGCTATGCGGCGTGCTGCGCTGCTGTCCGCGACTTCGACTACCGGGAAAAACTTGGCGGAATACGGGCCCCAACTCTCGTGATCTCAGGAACACAGGATCCGGCTACACCGCCGGCAGAGGGACGTTTCCTTGCAAAGCATATCCAGGGTGGACAGTACGTGGAGCTCAATGCGGCGCACCTCTCGAACATGGAAGACGGTGATCGCTTTTCCAAAGAAGTCAGCGCATTTCTCAACGCCTGAGGAGGCTAGCCGATGGACGAACGCCTGCGCTACGAGCAAGGGATGAAAGTGCGGCGCGCCGTGCTTGGCGATGCGCACGTGGATAGTACGCTGAAAAACAGGAATGAGTTCAACGAAGCATTCCAGGATTTGATCACGCGCTACGCGTGGGGAGAAATCTGGAGCCGTCCCGGTCTTCCCAAGCAAACGCGCAGCATGATTACACTGGCGATGATCGTGGCGCTCAACCGTCCCGAGGAACTGCAGATGCATTTGCGCGCGGCCTTGAATAATGGCGTGACTCGGGAAGAAATTCAGGAAGTGCTTCTGCAAACCGCGATTTATTGCGGTGTGCCGGCGGCCAATTCCGCATTTCATCTTGCACAGGAAGTCTTTTCACAACCGGACGAGTGACTCCGTCCGCGTGAGGCTCGCTCCTCGCATGACAAAAATGCAGAATGAAATATGGTTCTGACCATGCATCCCGATTCCGCCAGGACGTCCGCGAAGAGGCTCCGTGCCCATTCGGGAGAGAGAATGCCCGCAAAGAACCGCAATGGCATGCCGGCGTACCAACGGATCCAGAACGCCATCCGCAAGCGCATCGACTCCGGCCAATTGCATCCGGGGGATGCCGTCGCCTCCGAGCGCGACCTTGCGAAGATTCATCAAGTCAGCTTGATGACCGCTCGGCACGCGCTGGCCTCGCTCGAACGCAACGGGCTGGTCGAGCGCCGCCGCGGCATCGGAACATTCGTCGCCGCCCCAAGAATTCATTTTAATAAACTGATGAGCTACACCGAGCAAATGGCCGGCCGCAGTCTGACCGCCAGCTCCAAGGTTCTCTTCGCAAAAGTGATTGATACCGAGCCCGAAACCGCCGCGCGTCTTTCCCTTCCCTCCACGAGCAGCGTGATCAAGCTCGAACGCTTGCGCCACACCGCTGGTGAGCCGTTCGCGCTGGAAACGTGCTACCTGAGCGCCGCCGAATTCCCGGGACTCCTCGATGCGCCTCTCGGACGAGAGTCTTTGTTCGGAATTCTCGAGCGCAATTACAAGGTTGAGCTCGGGTATGCCGACGAAGAGGTCGACGCCACCGCCGCCGATTCCCGCATTGCCGAACTCCTCGGTGTGCCGCGCCGCGATCCCCTTCTTCGCATTCGGCAGGTCATCTATTCGACCAAGGGCAAAGCTATCATGTACGTGTTGGGGTTTTATCGCTCCGACCGGCACAACCTCGTCATTCGCCGGTTCCGGTAAGCCGCATGATTTTCTTTTCTCGTGCGATTCTTTTTCTCACAGTATCAAAGGAAGCTTCGGGAGAGGACCCCGCATGCTGGTTATCCTGAAACGCGACAACGAAGAGATCAGCTGCCAGGCAGCCCAGCTTGTCGCCAGCGCCGTGCGCAAGAAGCCGTCATTGACGCTCGGACTGGCGACGGGCGGCACGATGGTCGGCGTATACCAACATC
>JBGQCW010000128.1:0-6171 GCA_041495565.1 Candidatus Acidiferrum sp. | reverse complement strand
GAAGTTGCGCGTGGAAGTATTTACGTTGAGGGCAACCTGCTGACCGCCGTGCGGGTCGCGCAGAATCACCAAGGCGTGGTGCGCGTCGTTTTGGACGTGAATGGAGTGAAGGATTACACCGCTTCGCTGACCAACAATCCGTCGCAACTCCAGATCGACCTCTATGGACATTCCGTTCCGATGGCGCTGGTACGCACGGCTAAAACGAAGCGTGGACAGCAAAAAGCCGAGGAAGACGATAAGAGCGAGAATGCTGTTACAGCATCGGACGACGGAGCGGGAACCGTGCAGACTGTGGCATCGAAGAGTTCGAGGGTGAACCCGTCTTCTGCCGGGCAAGCGGGAACAAATTCGAACGGTGCGGTCAGCGGCCCCCTTGCGGGCGGCGAGTCTCCGGCGGTCGCGCACAATTCTTTTCCCAACGGGAAAAATGCTAAATCGAAGTCCGTTAAGGCGAAACCCGATTTGATCCAGCCTTCGACTGCGCCGCAGCCCACGCGAGACGGCCAGTCCACGCTGACGCGCGCGCTGGGCCTGAAAATTGGCAGGATCGTGATTGACGCCGGCCATGGCGGACACGATACCGGAACGATCGGGCCGACTGGATTGATGGAGAAGGATCTTTGCCTCGATGTTGCATTGCGGCTCGGCAAAATCATTCAACAACGCTTGCCCGGCGCGGATGTGGTTTTTACGCGCGCGGACGACACTTTCATCCCGCTCGAAGAACGGACAAGCATTGCGAATCAGGCCAAGGCCGATCTGTTTATCTCCATACATGCGAACTCCAGCAGAGACCACGCGGCACGCGGCATCGAGACTTACTACCTGAACCTGAAGGGTTCGGCGGAAGCGATGGAAGTGGCGTCGCGCGAGAACGCGACAGCACAGGAAGGCGTTCACGATCTGCAGGACCTGGTGAAGAAGATCGCGCGGACGGAAAAGATCGACGAATCAAAGGAGTTCGCCGAAGATATTCAGGACTCCCTATCGAAGCGCGTGCAGAAAGCCGGCAAGTCCGTCAGGGACCGCGGCGTGCGCAAGGCGCCTTTCGTGGTTCTGATCGGCGCGGATATGCCGTCGATCCTCACGGAGATTTCCTTCCTGAGCAATCCGGCCGACGAGCAACTCCTCAAAAAGCCGGAACAGCGCCAGAAGGTGGCCGAGGGCTTGTATCAGGGCGTGGCCAGCTACCTCGAGAGCATGAACAGCGTGACCGTGAACCTGCCAGCGAAACCAGTGGGTACCCGGCCTGGGGTGGCCGCCCCAGTTGAACAATCCCGCAACCAAAACTAATCTAATGGTGTCTAATAAGATGTAGGGATGCGCAAACTTTGTCTCATCATGTCTGTTGGCCTGGCGCTTGCCGCCGCTCCCCACTCCTGTGCCCAGCAATCTCTGCTTCCGGAACGTTTTGGATCCTGGGAGCCTGATAGACACCCACCCATCCTTATGTGGCCTCGCAGCCCCGAAGCAGCGTCCCTGGATTCGCATCCTGAGTACACGAAGTTAATGGTTGAGAGTGGAGTGTCTCGGATTGAAGAGCGCGGTTATCAGAAAGGTGGAAGTGAACTAGAACTTCGACTGTTTCAGCTGCGCGATCCGAGCAGCGCATACGAGGTGTACACCTCTCGGATCAGCTCCGAGATGCACCCGTCCACCGTGTGGGGGCCATCGGCAATTGGGGAGGGTCACCTACTGCTGCTCATCGGCAACGCCGTCGTGGAAATTGCGGGGCCGGAGAACGCATCGACGGCGGAGTTGCAGCAGCTCGCAAACATCATCAAGACCCATTCCGATCAGGCGCCGTTGCCGCCGATTCGGTCGTACTTGCCGGAGGGATTTGCGGACGGGACCCAGCGGTACGCACTGGGACCGGTGGGATTTCAACAGGCGTTGAACACTCTGCGTCGGGGCGAGTACTCGACGCTTGCTCTGGAAGTCGGCTTTGCGAATGGCGCGGAGGCGATGCTTGCTGAATATCGCAAAGGCGCGGACTCCGCGGGATTGTTGCTGATCGAATATCCGACGCCGCAACTTGCGGAGCAGCATCTTCGGCATCTGGAGCAGGCGTTTACACCTTCGGCGAAGCAGGCGGGCACAACGATCGAAAGGAAGGCGTCGCTGCTCTTGCTGGTGTTGAACCCATCCTCCGCGGCCTACGCCGATTCCTTGCGCGGGGCCGTGAACTACGAAACGAGCGTGAGCTGGCACGAGCCGACGCACACGATCAGCGATCCGCCGTTGTTGACGACCGTAGGCAAGATTTTCATCGCCACCGGTCTATTCATGGTGGTGACCGTGGTGCTGGGAGTGGCGTTTGGAGGCGTGCGGGTGCTTGCAAAGATATTTTTCCCGGGTAAAGTTTTCGATCGTCCGGAGCAGATGGACATCCTGCAGCTCGGGCTCTCCGGCAAAAGAATCAACTCCCGCGATTTCTACTAACTGTCCGCCGCTAACTTCAGGTAACCAATGGCTTCCCAAAGCGTCCAAGGGAGAGTCAGACCTTGTCTATATTTTGCTCTAGCTCTCAAGTGTCGTAAGATTTGAAGCTACACGGACGGAGATGAGTCAAACTATCTCAATTCGCAGCGGAAATGGAATCCACGGCCTGGGATGCCGGGGAGCCTCCTTGGTGCTGGCGCTGGTGACCGGCACTTTCGCATTCGGCTGCCAAAAGAGTGCTGCCGACAATCCTCCGGGCGCAGCGGCGCCAGCCACTCCGGTGCGGATTCAGATCGCGGCGTCGGTGAAGATTCCGGATACCACGGAGTACTTATCCCTGCTGAAATCGCGGCACTCCGCGGCCATCAATCCGCAGGTTGAAGGGCAGATTACGCGGATTTTCGTGAAGTCCGGCGACCGCGTAACCGCAGGGACGCAGCTCCTGCAGATCGATCCTCTTAAACAGGAAGCCACAGTAAGCAGTCAGGAGGCTTCCCGCACCGCGCAGGAAGCGAATCTGCGCTATGCGAAGGTTTCGCTGGAGCGGGCGCAGAAACTGTTTGACGCCGGGGTGATCAGCAGGCAGGAGATTGATAACGCGCAAAGCGGGTATGATGCGGCGCTCGCCCAGGTAAAAGCGCTCGACGAGCAAGTGAAGCAGCAGAAGGTCGAGCTCCACTACTACAGCGTTACTTCGCCGATGGACGGGATCGTCGGGGATATCCCCGTGCGGATGGGCGACCGCGTTACGGTTTCGACGATGCTGACCACCGTCGACGAGCCGGGGGCGCTGGAAGCTTACGTTTACGTTCCCGCCGATCGCGCGCGGAATTTGAAAGTCGGATTGCCCGTGCGGTTGCTGGACACCGCCAGCAATTCCGCCGGTGACACTCGCATCACGTTTGTATCACCGCAGGTCGATACCGAAACGCAGAGCGTTCTTGCCAAGGCAACGGTCGAGAATTCGCAAGGCAAACTGCGCATCGCACAGCAGGTGCGCGCGCAGATTACCTGGGGCACGCACCAAGGACCGGTGATTCCCGTACTTGCCGTGCAGCGCATCAATGGACAGTTTTTCGCTTTCGTTTCCGTGAAAGAAGCAAAAGGAAACGTGGCGCGGCAAAAAACCTTGAAGCTCGGCGATACTATCGGCAACGATTTTGCGGTGCTCGAGGGGTTGAAGCCTGGGGACCACATCATCGTTTCAGGGATGCAGTTTCTGCAGGACGGCATGCCTGTCGCGGAACAAGCCGAGAGCAACGGCAAGGGCGTCGCCGGCCAGTAGGCGCCGCAAACTCATGAGCGGCGCTATTCCAATTCCATCGAAGGCGGACTGCGGCCTTGTTCGTTGATTTCTTCATCAGGCGTCCGGTGTTCGCCACGGTCTGCGCGCTGTTCATCATTCTCGCAGGCGCGATTTCTATTCCCACCTTACCGATCGCGGAATTCCCCGATTTGGCTCCGCCGCAGGTCATTGTGAGCAGCGGCTACATCGGCGCGAACGCGCAGACCGTCGAATCCGCGGTCACGATCCCCCTCGAACAAGCCATCAACGGCGTGGAGGGCATGAAGTACATCTCCTCGACAAGCGGGAACGATGGAACGAGCCAGGTCACGGTCGTTTTCGACGTATCGCGGAATGTCGACCTGGCATCCGTGGACGTGCAGAACCGCGTGAACCAGGCACTCGGCCGGCTGCCCAACGAAGTCAAAAACACGGGAATCATCATTACGAAACAGATCGGCGGCTTCGTTTTTGGCGCGGGGGTGTATTCGGAAAATGGACAGTACGACAGCCTGTTCCTGAGCAACTATCTCGATGTCTACGTCAAGGACGCTTTGAAGCGAGTGAAGGGCGTCGGCGACGCGATTGTTTTCGGTGAACGCAAGTACGCCATGCGACTGTGGCTCGATCCCTCGAGGATGGCGCAGCGTGGTTTGACGGCAACGAATGTACTGAGCGCTTTGCAGGAACAGAACGTGCAGGTGGCCGCAGGACAAATCGGCCAGCCGCCATCGCCGGAAGGGCAATCGTTTCAGATCAGCGTGCGCGCGGTCGGGCGGCTGAGCGAGGCTTCCGAATTCGACAACATCATCTTGAAGACCGGAAGCGACGGTACATTAGTTCGCGTAAAAGATGTGGGCCACGCGGAGCTGGGCGCCGAAAATTACGGCACCCTGCTTCGATTCAATGGGCATGACGCCGTTGGCCTCGCCGTCACACAGCTCCCGGGCGCCAATGCGCTGGATGTGGACAAAGCGGCGAAGGCCGAGTTGCTGCGGCTCTCGAAAAATTTTCCGCCGGGAATCAAAGCGGCAGTGGCTTTCGATACGACGACGGTGATTGGTGAATCGATCCGGGATGTCCTCATCACCCTGCTTGAGGCCATCGTCCTCGTTATTCTGGTGATTTACCTTTTCCTGCAGGACTGGCGGAGTACGTTCATTCCAGCGATTACGATTCCAGTTTCGCTCATCGGCACATTTATATTCGTGAAGCTGCTGGGATTTTCGATCAATACACTCACGCTTTTCGGAGTTACGCTGGCCACGGGTCTTGTCGTTGACGACGCCATCGTGGTGATTGAAAACGTGGAGCGGCACATCATCGAGGGAATCACGGAACCGCACAATGCCGCATCGGTGGCGATGAAGGAAGTTGCGGGCGCGGTGATCGCCACGTCTCTCGTTCTCGTAGCGGTGTTTGTGCCGGTCGCGCTGTTTCCTGGAACGACCGGAATTCTTTTCCGGCAATTTGCGCTGACGATTGCGTTTTCCGTGGCGATTTCCGCGTTCAACGCTTTGACCCTGACTCCGGCGCTCTCCGCAATTTTCCTGGGGCATCACCGGGAGCGCGCGCAGGGCCGATTCTTCAAGCTGTTCAATGAAGTTTTCCACGCCGGTTCAACTCTTTACCGAAGGAGCGTGCGCCAGGCTCTGAACTGGCGAGTTGCTTCCCTCGTTCTTTTTCTTGCCCTTCTCGGGTTCACGTACGTGCTCTATCAGCGAGTGCCGCGAGCCTTCATCCCCGAAGACGATCAGGGTTACCTGATGTTCATCGTGCAGGCTCCGCAAGGCGCTTCTCTTTCCTACACGCGCGACATCTGCGGAAAAGCGGAGGAATTGATTTCGCGCGATCCGGAAATCAACGGCGTTTTCACGATCGTGGGATTCAGTTTTTCCGGAGCCGCATCCAACCAAGCCGTTCTCTTCGCCAACTTGCGGCCTTTCGAGGAGCGCAAGGGAGAGGCGCACTCCGCAGCTAAGATTATTCAGCGGTTGCGCGGGACTCTTTCCGCCATTTCGGGGGCGCTGGTTGTACCGTTCAATCCTCCGGCGGTGCAGGGACTCGGACGGTTCGGAGGATTTCAATTCGAACTGGAAGACCTGGGGCGCAATTCGCTGCAAGACATTGCCAACGCGGCGAACAAGCTGGTCGCCCAAGGCAACACAAGCAAAGATGTGACGGGGCTCTTTACCAGTTTCACGGCGAATGATCCGCAATATCTTGTGCGCATCGATCGCGAAAAGGCGAAA
Organism: Candidatus Acidiferrum sp.; assembly: GCA_041495565.1. GTDB lineage: Bacteria > Acidobacteriota > Terriglobia > Acidiferrales > UBA7541 > Acidiferrum. Next base: position 189 of record JBGQCW010000128.1, on the reverse strand, counting down.
AGCTTGCAAGTGCCGTTCAGCCAGATCACGAACGCATTGCAGGTTTATATGGGCTCGGTGTACGTCAACGACTTCGATTTCAACAATCGTTCCTACCGCGTGTACGTGCAGGCGGAGAGTCAATTCCGCTCGCAACCGAAAGACATCCGGCAATATTATTTGCGCTCGGACGCCGGCAAGATGATTCCG
>JBGQCW010000127.1:0-6176 GCA_041495565.1 Candidatus Acidiferrum sp. | reverse complement strand
GGTTTCGGCTGAGAGGCGGGCTGCGCAGCGGCCGCTGAAGTAGATGGCGAAGATCCCGGGTGACGATTGAGGATTTTTGGCAGGGCGAGAATGGCGGCGATGACCAAGATGGCGGCAGCAACGGGAACGACATAGTTGGGAAGGACGAGGGTTTGTTTCGGTTGCGTGGTTGTTCGATCGCGGGACGACTGTGTTTTCGGCGCGGATGGCTCGTACCTCGGCGTTTGCAGCTTGGCTGCGGGAACCGCTGGCACGGAGGAAAGAGGAACGGCCAACGGTGAAACGGTCGAGGGCGAAATGGATTGAGCGGCCGCAGCCGCCATGGCTGTTGGATTCAGGCGCGCAGCGATCTCCGCGGTAGTCCAGCGGCGCTTGGGTTCGCGGAGCAGAGTGTGGCGCGCGATATCGAGGAACGGCTGGGGAAGCGTGTCCGGGACGACGGGATCGGATTTCGCGTCCGGCGGCAATACGGGCGCGCGCTGCGTCAACGCTTCGACGAGAGTCATGCCGAGCGACCAACCATCGCTGGCCGGGGAGAGGCCGGCGGCCGCGACTTCGGGAGCGTTGTACGGGCTGGGCCGGGTCATCGGCGCGCGGGACTCGGCGATGGAAGAGAGAGAATCGCTGGACAGCTTCAACTGATCGGCGGTGGCGAGAATGTTGGAAGGCTTGATGTGGCCGTGAACGAGGCCCTTGCCGTGGAGATAGACGAGGACATCGAGAATGGGCTCGAGCATTTCGCGAGTTTCGGCGGCGGAGAGAGGGCGCTGCGGGAGAATTTGGGAGAGGTCCTCTTCGGCGTGCTCTATCACGGCGTAGAGAAAATTGGCATCGCCGAGACGGCAACGGCCAAAATCCAGGAGGCGCAGCAGATTGGGATGAGAGAGTTGTGCGGCGAGGCGCCAGCGAGAGAGTTGCAGGTCCGATGTTGCGGGATCCGCGGGAAGGAGCTTGATGGCAGCCTTTTGAGGCTGCGCATCACCCCGCTGGGTAAGGAACACGGCGCTGTGTTCGTCGCCCGCTAGATATTGCTGAAGCGGAAATTCGTCGTCGACGACCTGGCCTTCGAACTGTTTCCAGACATCGGTCATATTGCACCTCTAACTGCGAATTCGTGCGAGCCGGCGAATTGGGACACTCCCACTCTCACGGTCTAGGACCGGTGAGAGAGCGCCGTGGCGTCTGAGGCAGGGCTGGATCGTCGAGTCGAGTGAATCACAGGCGCCTGGGGCCGGGCGCTCGTCGCCCTCATTCTGCCACGAAACGGGGGGCAGGGGGAGAGAGGTTCCTATCGGTTATGAAGAACCTTCCCGCGGGGAGAGCAGGAGCGTTTCGGCCGAGAAAGCTTCGCGGAGGCAGCCTGAATCAGGACTCTGCAAGCGGAGACTGACGCGGGGGACTGGTGCGGCGTTTTGCCGGCAGTTTTGATTTGCGCAAGACTCCTTCGAAAAATGTTCTGAGGAGCGCGACGGAGCTTTTGCAAACCTTCTATTTGCGAGCGGCGCATTCTTCAGTATTCCTTCCTGAAAACTCATCTCCGCATTCCAAGTTTGAAACCTTGAGAAATCAAGCGCAAGACGGCGTGTTTCGCGCGGCGTGAATCTATTCTGGATGAGGAGTGGCTTTCTTGCGTTTGGCGACGGGAGACGACTCGGGAACGAGCAGGCGCTTGGGGCCGCTGACGAAAGGATTGCCGCGTTCATAGAAGCGGAGGATCTCGTCGGCCGCGTGGGTGATGCCGATGCGCACGGTCTTGCCGATGGGACCGACGGGGTGATGGATAGCGCCGAGCCAGAGCGAGCCGGGCGCGCAGAGGTCCAAGCCGTCGTGGCGGCGGTCGATTTGAAACGCGGCAGCGAGGCGGCCAGGGCCGCGCGTCAAATCGAGAAGGCGATTGATCTTGCGATGGCGCTGCATAAGCTCAATTCCATCGAGAGGTTCGAGAGCGCGGATGAGGATGGCCGCGGCGGTTCCGGCGGGCTCGCTCACGACGTTGAGCATAAAGTGCGCGCCGTAGTTGAAAAAGATGTAGGCATGGCCCTGAGTTAGATACATGGAGCGAATGCGCGGCGTGGGGCCGCGAAAATGGTGACCGGCGGGATCGCCCGGCGGATAGGCTTCGGTTTCGACGATGCGGCCGCTAAGGCGCCCGGCGGGGAGATCGTGGACGACAACTTTGCCGATGAGGAAGCGCGCGAGGGCGATGGTGTCTTGAGGAAGTTCCGAGCGGCGGAGGCGGCGCATATCGAATTTCGTCGGCGAGCATTTCAGAACGGCGCTCAATGTACTCATAGATCCACGGATCACCCCGCTGCTTTGCCGGATTTTTCATTCCGGAAATAACTGAGTGCGCCGGAAGGGCACTGCTCGACCTGGTGGATGATGCAGTCGGTGGATGAGCCGTCGATGTTGATCCACGGGCGCGCGTGGACGTTGAAAACTTCGCCGAGGCCCTGTACGCATTTCGCGGAGTGGATGCACAGGCCGGATCTCCAGACCACGGAGATTTCCCCGTTGGTGTAGCTCTTATCGGAATCGCTCATGAGGTCCTCCGTGTGACCGGGAAAGTCTATCAGGGATTTTGCGGAAATTACGGATTGGTAGTGTCTGGCGGCTCGTTGTTGAAGAGGCGGGCGAGTTCGGCGTGGTCAATGACAACGGCGGGATCGCGCTGGATGGCGTCGAAGTATTTTTTCTGGAAGGCGTCGCCGGATTCCGTGGGAACGAACATTTTCCGGGCGAGCGAGATAGCACCGCTGGTGTATCCCGCGGTAATGGGCTCCTTGGCGGCAAGAGTTTCGTCGATGCGCACGACGAATTCGGAGATGTTGTGGAGCCAGGCGAACTGCGCGTGGTCGATGACCAGGCGAAAGAGCTCGCCGGTGTTGACGTACCCGTGCTCGCGTTCGTAGTCCCGGCGCTCCATGTTGAGGAGAGTCTTGTGGAGGCGCAGAAGAAAAAGACGAAGGGAGATTAGTTTCTCGCGGGCCGAAGAGTCGTCATTCGCGGGGGATAGATTGGAGTTCGGAGAATCCATTTTTCTGATGACTCATCTATTGTGCGACACCCGGCGGACAATTTCAAAATAATTGGATTGGGAAAAAGAACCAGCACAGAGAGCAGGGAGGATACGGAAATCACGGAGAAGAGCGCGGAAAAGAGAAAAGGGTTAGTCGTGATAGCGCTGCTCGCCGACAGGAAGGGCAATGGGGAGCCGGTTGCCGGGTGGCGGAAGCGGGCACGTGGAAAAAGGAGTGTAGGCGCACGGAGGATTTTCGAGGCGATTGAAATCGAGGACGAGCTCGCCGAGCTTGTCGAGGCCATTCGTGGGGAAGCCGGTGTAAAGGAAGCGGCAGGCACCGTAGGTGGTCGTGGCGCTGGTGCTGTCGCGGAGGATGAAGAACAGCTTGGCGACGGTGGGATCTTCCAGGACCGGCTCGAGGCGAAATGTTTTTCCGGCAAGAAGGAATTCGGCAGTGCCCGGGACGGGCTGATCGTAGCTCGTGCCGACGAGCGTGGCGAGCGTGATGGTTTTGGCCGGGGAGTAAGGAATCCATTTGGCGGTGACGCGATAGGCGGCATCGGGCGGATACATCTTGAGTCCGTGAAATCCGACGATGCCCGGAGAATGGGAATCCTTGATGCGCAGTGCGAAGCGGGCTTCGCGGCGGATGACGTACATGTTGAGCGTGCCAACGGTGAGATGAGGAGAAACCTTGTCATTGTTGGCTTCAGCGCGGAGAGGTTGCGGCTTTGCGGGCGAGCCCGCCACGAGAAAGTCCGGCGGGAATCCGCCGGGAGGGGGATTCAGAGTGACGGTTTCGCCTTCGAGATGAAGAATCGCGAGATGGGCGGGGCTGCCTGCAGCGAGATGGATCTTGTTGTCAGGGGCGGAGCCGAGAGAGTTGTCTCCAGGCTGGAGCCATTCGAGGCCGGTGAGGGAGAGCCAGCCGTCAGGCTTCAGCAGGTCTGCAACATACTGCGTTCGCCATGTTGCGAGGTCTTTTTGCCAGGAAGGGTCCTGTCCGAGAATCGAAATGGAAAAAAGAGCGCAGAGCGACGCGATGAGGACAGTCCGTGCAGAGAGGTCTCGAATACGCACGGCCGATTATAACTGGAATGGTTTGAGTTGTGGCGCATCTGAATCCCGGCGAAGGGATGCACCGAATCACGAAACAAAAAGGTACTGGCCCCTAACGAAACTGGCGCCGGTGAGTGTATGCTCTGTGGTCGTCAGACCTTACGGAAAGAGGACCTTCGTTTTGAGACCGGTTGAAGATCGCTCCTCGATGGATTCTAATTTCGTTCCGCGCGTTCAATTTTGCGATGGGGAGGAAGCCACATGATTGTCGGTGTGCCCCGAGAGAGTTTTCCCGGAGAGCGGCGCGTGGCGCTGGTGCCAGCGGCGATTCCCAACCTAACCAAAGCGGGGTTGGAAGTGGTGGTAGAGGCGGGAGCCGGTGCAGCAGCCGGATATCCGGACGCTGATTACATTGCGAAGGGGGCAAAGATTGTCGCGGATCGTGCTGAGGTGTTTCGCGCGGCCGATGTCGTGGTGCAGGTTCTCTGTTATGGATCCAATGACAAAACCGGCAAAGCGGATGTGCCACTTTTCCGGCGCGATCAGGTGTTGATCGGATTTTTGCGGCCATTGGGCTCGCTCGAAACCATTCAGGAAATCGCCGCCAAGGGCGTAACGTCCTTCTCCGTGGAATTGATGCCGCGAACGACGCGCGCGCAGAGCATGGATGTGCTTTCCTCGATGGCCACGATCTGCGGTTACAAGGCGGTCGTGCTTGCGGCGGATACCTTGCCGCGGATTTTCCCGATGCTCACGACGGCGGCAGGAACAATTACTCCGGGCCGCGTACTTGTGATTGGCGCAGGCGTGGCGGGGTTGCAGGCGATTGCCACCGCGCGCCGGCTGGGTGCCGTCGCTTCTGCCTACGATCTTCGGCCTGCCGCCAAAGAACAAGTGCAGAGCCTGGGCGGACGGTTCGTCGAACTCCCGATAGAGGCTAAGGATGCCGAGGATGCCCGCGGGTACGCGCGTGCGCAGGATGAAAATTTCTACCAGCGCCAGCGGGATTTGCTCGGAAAGGTCATCGCGGAAAGCGACGTGGTGATCACTGCTGCCGTTATCCCCGGAAAGAAGCCGCCCATTCTGGTGACCAAGGAAATGGTGGCGAGCATGGCGCCCGGCTCCGTGATTGTGGACCTGGCAGCCGAGCGCGGAGGGAATTGCGAATTGACGCGTCCGGGAGAAATCGCGGTGGAACACGGGGTGACGATTATCGGTTGGTTTAATTTGGCCAGTACCGTGCCGTATCACGCCAGCCAGATGTACGCGCGGAACGTGAGCGCTTTTCTGCTCCACCTTGTTAAGGACGGGAAGCTTCACCTCAACATGGAGGATGAAATCGTCCGCGAGACGATGCTGACGCGCGGCGGGGAAGTGGTCAGCGCCCGCGTCAGAGAATTCTTTTCGCTGCCAGCCTTGCCAGCTGCGCCAAAGGAGGTCGCAAAGTCATGAAGCTGGATCTGCTTACCAGCCTGTACGTTTTCATGCTGGCTGCGTTCATCGGCTTTGAAGTGATACGCCGCGTTTCGCCGCTGCTGCATACGCCGCTGATGTCCCTCACAAACGCGCTCGACGCCATCGCCGTGGTGGGAGCCATCCTTCTCGCGGGCGAGTACCACGCGCACGGAGCGATGCTCGCTAAGATTCTTGGAACGATTGCCATCGTCGCGGCCACGAGCAATATCGTCGGTGGATTCTTGATCACCGACCGCATGCTGAAGATGTTCAAAGCCAGCGGGCCAAAGAAGCCATGACCAACCTGCCTGGCTCGGAATACATCATCGAAATCACTTATCTGATTGCCACCGCGCTTTTCATTCTCTCGCTCAAGTGGCTGAGTTCTCCCAAGACGGCGCGCCGCGGAGTTTTTGCCGGCGAGCTGGGCATGCTGCTGGCGATTGCCGGGACTTTGTTGCACCACGGCATCGTGGAATACAAATGGATCGCGATCGCGCTGGTGCTGGGAACGATTATCGGTGTGCCGCTCGGCGAAGTGGCGATGACCGCGGTGCCGCAGCGGACGGCGCTGAGCCACGCGTTTGGGGCGCTGTGCGTGACGCTGGTCGGTACCGCGGAGTTTTATTTGCGCACGCCG
>JBGQCW010000126.1:0-6192 GCA_041495565.1 Candidatus Acidiferrum sp. | reverse complement strand
TTATGGCCTCCATCATCCGGGAAGTTGTCGAGACCACTGGCGCGCTGGTGAAAGGCTTCAGCGTGACCTTCCGCAATATGTTTCGGAAGACGGTCACGGAAAACTACCCCTATGAGCCCGTGCATTTTCAGCCGCGGTACCGCGGAATCCATGTCCTGCATCGCGATGAAAGCGGCCTGGAAAAGTGTGTAGGTTGCTTTCTCTGCGCGGCGGCCTGCCCCGCAAACTGTATTTACATTGAAGCCGCGGAGAACATCGATGCGAAACGCATCTCTGCGGGCGAGCGCTACGCAAGCGTCTACAACATCGATTACTCGCGGTGCATCTTTTGCGGTTATTGCGTGGAAGCTTGCCCAACCGATGCCATCACTCACGGTCACGGCTTCGAACTGGCGACGTACGACATCAACTCTCTCGTTTACCGCAAGGAACAACTCCTCGAAAAAGAATCCGCTGCCGCAGCCGCTTCTGCGCGCTGACTTGATCCCAGCCTAATCTCAATTAATTGTTCTGGCTTGCCAGTGTGTCCCCATTTCTGTCCGTCTGCGCGTCGCGGTCTCTCCGTACTTGGGTCCTCTAATAAATATAACGCAGCCAAGACGTAAGTCGTCGATGAACGCATGGCGGCGGGGGACACGATGCTCGAGGAAAGAAGATGCGGGACACGGGGATGCGAGGCGTTCGCTGAGAACGCTGAGACGAGCGGCTTGCCTTCGCTGCGGCGCAGGAAGTTGGACACACTTCTGAACCAGCGGGCCAGCAGTGCGATCAGTGGCAAAGCCGGCGGCGAATCGCGCAAGATGCGGCGAAAAATAGCTATCACCTCAAGATGGGCCGCGGTTTGCAAGCGGCGAGACCTCCCGATCCGCAAAAAAATTATCGGACACGGCATGGCCGCTCTTCAGCAGAGTCTCGCTGGCAGGAGAGGTCTCCAGCACGTGCGAAGGGCGCTCGCGCTGCTCCATCAGCCAGCGCGCGAGCATGGCGCAAGCATTCTCTTCAAGCCACTGGTCGAGAAGCGCGCCGATCTCCTTGCGGAGATTGGCGGCATGGTTGAGACGCGAGAGTTCGTAGCTTTGCAGCGAAGTGCGCGAAGCCGAGAGAAGGAACTCCCACGGAGGTTGGGTCTTGTGACAGGTCACGCGAGCCTCCTGATGAACAGCGTGCGTAGGGTAACACGTAAGTAATAGTCGTCAAGAGTAACGCTGGGGTGCTTAGCTGTGGAAAAGTGTGGAAAACCCTGGCAGCAGGCGACCGCGCTTGCTGCTCTTAAAAGAGCGAGCTGTGGAGCTCGTCCAGCGGATAGCGGCTGCGCCGCGAGCACCGCGCTGCACGCCTGCAGCGCTTGCGCGGGAGATTACGAAGATCCGGACCGCACGGCGTGGACGGCGAATGAGGCAGATGGCGACGAGCGCGAGGACGCGCCGGAAGCGACCGAGGAAGAGTTTCCTGCCAAGGAGGATTGAGCGGCGGGGAAGGAGGCGACGGCAATGCGGACAATTCGAAGAAGGAAACCGAAGCGGATCACGCGGCGGAGGCAGCGCGATGTGCTCCGCGACGTGATGCTGAGCGCAAGGGAATGCGAGACGTGGTTGACGCTGGACGAGCTCGCGAAGCTGACCCATTACCCGCCGGCGAGCATTTCCGCCCAGTTGCGGCATTTGCGGAAACCGGAATACGGCGCGTTCGTGGTGAAGAAGCGGTGTCGCAAGGAAAATGTGGCTGTGCGCGGCGAGGACTTCGGAGCGGTCTGGGAGTACCGGCTCAACCGCGGGATCCGCAGAAGCTTTGTTCGCGCGCGGGCGCCGAGGGCCGGCGCTCGGAGGGCGCTTCAACAAGTGGCTTGCTGATTCTAGATAGCGTTGGCGGCGGAGGAGCGATGAGCGTCAAACCGAAGCTGGCATTTGATGTGTGCTGGGAAGTGTATCGCGGCGCGCGCGACGTGCTGGAGACGAAGCGCGGTGTTTCCGCGTTGAACTGGAAGGATACGGGGAAGTTCCTGTGGCGGCCAGATTTTCGTCCGCGGCTGAATGAGTGGGTGGCGGATTTTGCGCTGGCGGGGAAGGCGGCGCTGACGGGGCCGGACTGGGCCTCGCGGATGGTACTGTTCCGCCTCTACTATCTGGGGCTTGCGCCGTATGAGAATGCGCGGCATTTTCTCGGTTTGAGCGAGCGAAGCTGGGTGAACTGGTCGGAAGAGATCCGCCACCGCTGCGGTGCGGAGCTGTTGCGCCGCGGGATGTTTCCTCCGCGAAAATATTTCACCAATGGCGCTTAACGATGTATCAGAAGAGATTCCAACAACAAACGACTGTCGTCACGTTTGCGAAGCGGGACTCGAAGTTGCGGGATCAGCGAGTTGGACGGAGTATTTCCATTCGGCTTCGCCGGCGACGATGTTGGGGTCGAGGTAGAGAAGCATGGTTTGGCCGGCGCGATACTGCGGCTGCTCGGCCACGGGAAGATAGAGTTGCCACCAGCTGGTGAGCGGCAGGTACGGTGAGTTGCTGAGGGTGACGCCTTCGCAGAGCCGGGCCTCGAACCAGCCCAGGAAGCCATCGAGGCGCCCATCGGCGATGATGCGGAACGGGGCAAATGTTTTCCCAGGATTCTGAGAGTCCTTACGAAAATCGACGTGATAGCACAGCGCCGGCTCGCTCAGCGCCAGGAAGGGCTTGCCGGATGCGCGCACAAGCCGGTCCTCGCCGAAGAGTCTTTTGGTGAACGGCCGGTAATCGAGATCGTAGAAGCGCGGTGGCAGGCGGCCCGAGCCGAAAGCTTTCGAAGAAAAGGGCAGGAGAAAGGTGTCGGCGGATTCCGGAAGGATGCGTCCGCCCGGTTTTAGAAAGCGCTCGCGCGCGTCGGCGACGAACTCGATGGTATTTTCCGTGTCGAAACAGAAAGCGCTGAGCGTCTCGGTGACGAGGACGTCGCAGCGTTCGGGCAAGCGCGCTCTGTTTGAAGTTTGCCGAATCAGCGTGATGCGGTCGCGAAAACCGTTGGCCGCGATGAGTTCGGCGGCTACGTCGGCGATGCCGGTCATCTCAATCGCGTAGACGTGGCGCGCGCCGGCCTGCAGCGCGAAAAAGGAAAGAAGCCCGGTGCCCGCGCCAAGGTCCACAACGACGTCGCCGGGCTTCACCGTGCGGCGAATGGCCTCGCGGTAGGCGTCGCAGCGAATCCTGTCCAGCAGCATTTCTTCCTGCACGAAAGGGCTGCCAAACCCCTCGAGCATCCAGGGCTGCTTGAGCACATTGCGTTTGAACCAGCGCCGGAGTCTCCGGAGCTTTTTCACGGTCGCGATGCCGCGTGGGCCAAGAGTCATGCGAGAGGTTCCGTTACGCCGGCGAAGCTCGATTCAAAAGAACAGGATCGCCGACGCGCAATAGTTTGCCACGTTCGGTGGGAGCGACGCGCGTATTTGTGGCGAGGCGATAGTAGTGGTCGAAGCGTGCCTCGGGCGTCCAACGGGGGATGTTAGTACGGCGGAAATCGGAGAATTGCTTCTGGAAATCCGGGATGATCGCTCCGGTGTGCGGATCGCGCGGGGGAACAGGGCAGCGCGCGCAGGGATTGCTGCCCTCGAAGTTCACTTCGCCGATACGGAAACGTATGGCGCTGCGTTCTTCTTCACCGAAGAGCTGATCTTCCCAGAAAGCCGGGACGCCGTCGATTTCGAGCGTGGTGCGGAAGCGCAAGCGCGCTTCGTCGATGGTCATGCCGGAGAAAAGCTCGCAAACCGACTGCAAGCTGGCGGTGGAGACGATTGTGGGGCCATTGGCGATGGTGTCATCCGGAAATCCTTCGGGAGAATGGCGCACGGTGATCTGCTGCTCGAAGAACGCGCTGAACCATTGGGCGGCGGCTGCAGGGTCGCCCGGGAATGCGAATGTTTTCGCTGGGATCTTGCGGGAATCGCCAGGAACGGAAAGCATGACGGAACTAACGTCCGGCGCATACGCGGCGCGGATCAAGTGGACGGCCGCGGTGCGCTTGCCGTTGACCCATTGACCGTCCACGGAATAGAGCGCCCAGGCGCGGTCGTGTTCGAGCCCTCCGCCCGGCCCGATGCGCGCTTCTTTCACGTGCACCGGGTCAAGCGACTTGATCGGGTGCAGGCGAATGTTCGCAAGACGCGAAAAAACCGAGGAAGTGGCCATGTGAAGATTTTAGCAGAGGCGAAGCGGCATGTGATGGCTCCGCTCCCGAGAGCGCTGAGGAGGCGCGGCTTAGCCCGAGAATCGGACCTGACCGAAAATGAGCTTCATCAGAAGCGCGCCCCCGAGGAGTGCGATCGAGAGGCTCAGAAGCGTCCCGATCAGGAAGTATTCCGCGAAGCGCTCGGATTTGAATTCCGGATAGCGGGCGATGGATTTTGCCGTCAGAATCAGGCCGACCGTTGCCGGAGATTGCAGGAGCAGCGCAGTGACAACCAGGAATCGTTCAAGCCAGCCGATATACAGCCCCGCGTTTTGCAATTGTTCGTTGGCTCTTTCCGGCGAATGGCTCTTTACGCTCTCCGCGAGGGAACGGGCCAGAATGCGGATCAGATATCCGCCGCCGAAGACCACGCCCGCGTAGATCACCAGCACGGCAAGAAATCTATTCGGAATGGCCCTGGATTGTTGAAACAAAGTGCCAAGTTCGCTGAACGGCACGGCAGGAGATAGCAGCCATGCGGCGAGAACCACGGTCAGGAAATGAAGGAGCTGATCGCATATGTAGGCTAGAGACCCATCGCACGCGGGATGCCTTCTGGCGAGCTGAATTTTAGCCAGATCGACCAGCAGATGAACGAGCGTCAAGCCGAGAATCACGAGGTGTGTTCGCAGCAAGAGAAGGGAACCCCGCAGGACAAAGCCGGTAATGAGGACGGCGGAGAGATAGTGAATGAACCCGTGAAGTAAATAGGCGGCGGACTTTCCGCGCCGCTTTTGTTCGAGGAGGCGATTCGTCTGAAAAACAAAATCGGTCAGCAGATGGGCCAGGTAAATCGCCAGGAAGGCTCGAAAGAGGATTTGCATGATTTTGTACAAGTTTCCGTTCTTGTACGTTTCTGTACAACTAACAAAAAGTGCGCTCGATTAACGATCCAGCCACCTTAACCGTTTTCAATAATTGCCAATAATACCCTCTCTTGAGATTTCTGGAAACAGTGGAAGCGTCGAGTTTGAGGCTCCTGGCGGTTTGTTCGAGCGTCGGCTTGTCCAGGAATTCATCGATCGTCTCCCACTGTTTTTCGGTGATCTTGAGAACCAGCGTGTCGTGCAAGCCGTAGATCAGATTGATGGTGCTGTTGAAGCCCGCGTTGCGGGACTCAAAAGCAGTCAGAACGTTGAATTTGAATGGACCGTTGGTCTTGATGTTTTCGATGGCGTTGCGGGCGCGTTGAAAGGCCTCGCCGCCAAGCCTGTTGACCGGCGGCTGAATGCGGTCGGAAATGTGTCCGAAGCCGACACCGATCCGGAGCGACAGGGGCCTCAGCGCCCTGCGGAGGTCAAGAATGACAGCGGGGATCGATGGCAGGTCGCGGGTAACGGTCTGAAATTCATCGCCGGCGGTAACGGAATACGGCAGCTGGATGAGCTTCTGGCGCCGATGGCGTTTTGATACGGCAGCAAGCTTTCTTCCGAGCAAGCCGCGGATGTCCTCCCTGGCTCGTGATTCCATGACGTCCGCGATGAACACCGCGTAGATGGTCGAAGGCATAAAGCAACCCAGCCAAGGATACCCATTTGTACGAAAATGTGCAAGTGCTTATTCTTGTACGTAAACGTACAAATCTATATATTTGTACAATTATGTACAAATGATAAAAACGGCGCAAACTCTCAATAGTTGTCGTGGAGCGTAGGGGGACTCGTGCGGCTGGCGGGCGGCACGATGCCGTTCCATCGCAGATAGAGCACGATTTGGCCGTAGTGGTCGGCGGCGTGCCAAACGACCACGGTAGCGAGGCCCAGGCGTGTGTTCGGACCGGCGTAGGGACCTTCGATGGGATCGAACATGTTCTTTGCGTCGAGGGCGCCCAGCGATTTGCGGATCGCGGCGAACGAATCGCGCAGGTAGATCAGTAACTCCTTCTTGGATTTCGCCGGGCTGGGGCCGCCTTTGTCGCAAGCGTCGGGCGGCTTCTGGCCGTCCAGTTCGGCAGCGAACGCAAATTTCGCACAGGCGACGTGCTTGACCTGC
>JBGQCW010000125.1:0-6204 GCA_041495565.1 Candidatus Acidiferrum sp. | reverse complement strand
TCATGCCGGGATTCGATTCCTTGATTTTGCGGATGAGCTTGATGTCGCTCTCGAATCCGACGGTTGAGGTGAACAGCACCAGAAACTCATAGTCTTTGCAAATCTGGACCGTTTGCTGCCAGTTCACTTTGTGGGGGGAAGCATCGAGCAGCCGGCTGCCTGGAATCATCCCTGCCGGATACGTCAGCCACACTGGGTACCAGTAAGATTCAATCTCACGCGTCGCGGGCCACCGCGAACTTGCCCCGCCGTCGAAATTTTCAAAACTTGGCGGATTCAACAGCAACGTCTTCATTACATCCGGCATTCTTCACCCTCAGCCTTCCGCCTACAATCTTGGCAGCGCGAAATCCCACTTCTTCCCTCTCGCCTGCGGTCCATTATGGCCGCGCCTGCGTGCGTGTCCGAGCCTATGAACTACCCATAATAGTCTACCTGACTTCGATGTATCCCCTCAAACGTTTCTGCCAGTGGGTGTTATCTTGCACCGAGAGGCTGAATAACACATTGAGCGGGCTTTGCCGTTTTCGCAAATTGGGGCTCCCAAAACATCCGCCGGGCCTGGGCTACTGCAATCTTAACCACGGTACCTTCTCAGCCCCGCAAAGCAATGTGTTCAAAATTGTATAGCATTAGTATCTCCCTCCGTTTATATTTATCTCTTCTCTCTACTAGCTATTCGGTAAAATGATGTTTGCTTTTCGTGCAAGGTCCCCCGCAGCGCCAACGATCCTCCTGGTAGAGGACCTCGGACCTCTGCGCACCTTGCTTCAGACAAACTTGGAGAAAGCCGGCCTCCTCGTTCTTCGTGCAAAGAATTCTGAGGAAGCGCTCCGGATCGCCAGCACCTGCGCGGGGTCCATCGATCTCCTGCTCACACACTTGCGCCTCCAAGGAGTCTCGGGGCCCGAACTAGCATTTCTTCTCCGCGCTTACCAACCGCGGATGTCCGCCCTGTACATGTCGAAGAGTCTTACCGAGATGATGGAGCTGTCCGACGCTAGAGGGTTTCTCTCCTCCCTGCTGCCGCATCCGTTCAGCCGGGAAATCCTGTTACGCAGGGTGAACATGCTCCTCGCCGCCCACGCTTGAGTATTGATACTCCAGCAGAGCCCCACAAAAGTCGCTGCATGAACCAGCAGAAGCCCTCACGATCGAGATGCGGCGATTTTCTTCCCGGATGGTCTGAATCTTCGCCGGTATTAGGTTTTCAAAACGGCTTGCGTGGCGCGCGAGAGCTCTTCCCAGATTCTGTCCACCCAATCGAAGTGCTCCGGTTTCATAAGCACGGAGCGCAGGCAAGTGAGCGTTGCGCGGTCGCGCTTCATCGCGCCGAGATTCTCTCCCCAAAACGCCGCAGGCAATTCGGCCACGGCGAGATGAAGATCGCGCAGGGCTGCCGCTTCGAATATTCTGCGAGTCAGTATCGAAGCCGCGCTGGCACTCGCGGCTCTGGGTAGGAAGATAACGATATCCAGCTCCGGAGCGAACGCCGCGATAAATCGTGAATCCGCGCGTACTTTCTCGAACAGCGCCAGTGCCGCCTTCCTCCCGGATTCCAGTCCCTGCGCAAATTCTCCGCCTTTCTTGAGCGGCAATAGTTTCTGCGTCGCCCACAGCGCCGCCGCCGCCGCGCCCGGCCGGGAGCACTCCAGGCTGATCTCGCCCAAATGCAATTCGGCCGAGCTGAAATACGTGTATGGCGAATCGTGCTTATACAACCGGCCCACTTCGGGATCACGAAAAAGAACGCAGCCGCATCCGTACGGTTGCAGACCGTGTTTGTGCGGATCGATCACGATGGAGTCCGCTTCTCCAACACGTGCGAAGGCTCGCGTTGCATCCTCCCCGAGGTTTCCCGCGAGAACGAAATAGCCGCCATAGGCCGCATCCGCGTGAATCCGGAATCCATGTTTTTCGCGCAAGGCGAGAATTTCCGGGAGCGGATCCACCGAACCGGTCGCGGTGGTTCCCATCGTCGCGACGACGGTCCCGACATCGCCGCGCGCCACGCGCTTCGTCAGCGCATCGGCATCCATCCGTCCGCGCGCATCGCAGGGCACGGTTTCAAATGCCAACTGCAGCACCCCGCTGATGCGTTTGTGCGTGTAGTGCGCCTGTTCACTGGCCAGAATCTTCTTTCCCGGGTGCAGTTGTCCCGCCACCCACAAGGATTCGAGATTCGCCATCGTTCCGCCGCCGCAAAGGTGCCCGAGAAAATTCTTCCAGCCAAGCATGGCGGCGATCTCCGCGACCGCTTCTTTCTCCATCGCGGATGTGGCTCGTCCGCCATCCAGCGCATGATTGTTGGGGTTGATCCACATAGCCAGCGAGTACGCCAGCCGCGCAACCGGGTGAGGCGGCTTCAACATTTGCCCGGCGTACATCGGATGAAAGTAAGGATAGTTGTCCTGCAGACGTTCCGCGGTCGCGTTCAGCACTTCCGCAAGCCGCTCGATTCCCGGCGCGTGGCCCTCGAGCGCTGGCAGCTTGGCGAATCCATCATCCAGCTTCTTCACCGCCTCCAAGAGCGCGCTCAGACTTTTTTGATCGAGCATCACCCGTCACTTCCCTATTGCCAAACCTTGTCCAGTTGCCCGGCCGTTTTCAGCAATTCGAGCTGCGCCTGTTGCTTCTGAAAATTTGCATCCAGATAAGCCATCCATTTTTCATTCTCTTCCAGCCGGGCCTTTTCAACCTCGCGGAGGTTCAGCTTTCCCTCGCTAAATTGCGCTTGCTGCACGGCTACATTCTGTTGCGCGAGCTGCAGTTCCAGCCGCGCCACTTCTTTTGCGGCATCCATCTCCCGGACTCGCCGCGTCTTCTGCCGAACTTCCGCGGTCAGTTCGGTTTTCTTGCCCGCCAGGCTGGCTTTGGCCGCGTCCAGATTCACCTGGGCCAGCCCGATGGCCGCCTTGATGCGTGCGCTGAAAATCGGCACCTGCAGCTCGATGCCAGCGTTGAAATTGTTCCGTTGAAAATGATTGAAGAACTCCGAGTAGTTGTTGAACTTCGCCAGGACGCTATACACGCTGACCAGCTCCAGTGTGGGGAAATATCCTCGCTTTTCCCCTTTCAAGCGGAACTCTTTCGCGCGGACGTCGGATTGCGCGAGTTGCAAGCCGGTATTGCTCGTTAACGCCATGGCCACCAGATTGTCTCCCGCCTGCTCGGCTTCCCCCGGCAACTCTTCGGGCGTCACCTCCATCGCCTGAGAATCCGCGAACCCGAGCTGGTATCTCAGAAAAACTTCCAGCTGGTCCTCGCGCCCCTCGAGCTGCAAGATCCGCTGCACGACTTGTGCCTTCGTCAGCTGCGCTTTCGTCACTTCCACCGGCAGCTCGAATCCTTCTCCCTGGCGTTCCTGCGTCACTTGCAGAATCTTCTCGGCGCTCTCGCGCTCCTTGCGCAAGAGTTCCAGCGAATGCTGCACCTTGCCGAGCTCCAGGTAGGCCATCGCCGTTCGTGCGATCACGCTGTTCCGCATATCTTCCAGCACGATCTTCTGTGAGTTGGATTGCTCCTGCATCTCTTTCGCCTGGCCCCGCAACGGCTCGTTGAAGACTTGCTCGGTGTACGTCACGTTGAACACGGCTGGTGCGCGTCCACCCGGCGTTTCCGGGATTCCGTTGGTGTATCCCGCGCCGGAGCCCGCGTACAGGTTGGGCATGAATTGCGCCTTGGTGATCTGTGCCGCGTGATCCGCGACACTCGCCTGAATTTTTGCCACTTGAATGTCTTTGCTGTTCTGCAGCGCCAGCTCGATCGCGCGCTTAAGCGTCAGCGCCACCGGCGCCGCGCTGCTTGGAGCTTGCGTGGTTCCTTCCTGCGCACCCGCCCGCGCGGAAAACATCGCCAGGATTACACCGCCCACTGCCGCAATTCGAAATCCTCTCACCATAACCAGCCTCCACCCATCCGCAAGGATTCCCTGCTTGGCATTTTCTTTCCCAAAAACTCCGTCACTCGTATCGCAACGACTCCACCGGTTCGAGGCGCGCCGCCTGGTTCGCCGGCAAGTACCCGAAGAAAAGTCCCGTGGAACACGAAACCACGAAAGCCACGATCACGCTAAGACCGGAGACCGGAACCCGCAGATTCCCCGGCAAGAAAAACTGCGCGCCCACCGGTATCGCGATTCCGATCAAAATCCCGATTACTGCCCCGCCCCCGCTGATCACGATCGATTCGACAAGAAATTGATACATGATCTCGCGGCGTGCGGCGCCAATCGCCTTGCGAATGCCGATCTCCCGCGTCCGCTCTTGTACCGTCACCAGCATGATGTTCATGATCCCGATCCCGCTGATCAGCAGCGCGATGAACGCAATCACGATCAGCAGAATGGTCAGCGCCAGCGAAATGTTTCTCGCCGCACCGAGAATCGCCGTCAGCGTTTGCACTTTGTACTCCGCTTCGTCCGGATGCCGGGTTCGCAGCAGTTGGCTCAACTGCCGCTGGACGGATGGCACGTCTTCCGCCCGCGCTGCTTGCGCGTCCAGCAGCCGTACCACTTCCATGCCGGTGTAATACTTCATGAGCGTAAAAGGGATGATGACGGAGTTTTCCTGGATATCCGAAAGGCCGAACGTCTCGACGCGTTCGCGGAACACTCCAATCACCGTGAACGTCAGCTCCCCCGCGCGCATCGATTTTCCGACCGGATTCTCCTGCCCAAAAATGCGCTCGGCAAGCTGCGTGGTGATCAGGCAAACCTTGCTGCGCATCTCCATATCCCCGGCATCGAAATAGCGCCCGCGCAAAACCAGCAGCCGGCGAATCGCCTGGTAGCCATCCGTCACTCCCACCAGATTCACTGGGCGCTCCACGCCGCCCGCGACCACCATCATCGGCAGCTCCCGCGTGCCGGCTACTTCGATCACATTGGGAATAGACTTGGCGGCCTCCAGGTCCTCCAGCGTCATTTCATAGCTGAGTGGCTGCGCTGCATCCGGCCTGCGAACCAGCTCCACCCAGACCAGGTTTGAGCCGATGCTCTCGATCTGCGAAAGCACGAATTTCTTGCTGGTCAGGGCCACGGTGACGACCAGCACGATCGAAGCGCTTCCGATGATCACGCCCAGCGACGTCAGCATCGCGCGCACCTTGTTGGCTCGCAGCGCGTCGATCGCTACAGACACCGTCTCTCGGAAATCCATCATCGCGTTTCACCGCGGTTTTTCTGGAAAAATCGTGGGGTGGCGGCCATAGCTTATTTCTCAGCCTTTTTTCAACCGCTTCAACGCTTCCTGAGCCATTTTGTTCTTGGGGTCAAGCTTGAGCGCGGTTTCATATTCCCTCGCCGCATCTTCCGCCTTGTTCTGGTTTTCGAACAGGCGCCCCAGCCAGACGTGCGCCATGGCTGCCCGCGGGTATCCCGACCGCTTCGGCGCTTTTTTCGCGTACTCCCTCAATAAGCGTTCGGCTTCGTCCGGATTTTCTTTTTTCAATACCAGTGCCACGCCCCGGTAAAAGGTTCCCCGCGGGTCGCTCGGGGTCACCCGCTCTCCAGCATCCGCCACCGCCAGCAGCCTCTCCGGCTGGCTGCGCCTCATGGCATAGTCGCCGATGTCGTAGATCAGTTCCGCCGACTTTGGATTGCTCTCCAGCGCCTTGGTGAATTCCGCGTCTGCCACGGCAAAATCCTTCTTCTGTCGCCGGCAATTCCCGGTGGCGTAATGCCCTTCGGCAGCGTCCATCTCCGCCAATTGCTTGATCTGCGGCAGGGCCTTCTCTTCGCCGCCCCCCACGAGTCCCGGAGCGCTGCAATCGAACTCGATCAGCACCTGCCGCGCTGAAAAATTCTTTCCATCGAGCTGCACCGCTGTCTCGAATTCCTTGCCGGTCTTCTTCGCCAGTGATATCGCTGAAAACCAGCCCGCATGATTGGCCTTGTCTCCGTACGCTCTTCCCAGCCACTCATGATAGATGGAGTTTTGGGGGTCCAGCGACACGGCCTTCTCCGCGCTCTTGATCGCCGCGTCATGTTCCTGAAGCTCCAGAAAACTTTTCGCCAGCAGCAATTGCACGTCGCCGTTTTGGGGATCTTTGGCCGCGGCCGCTTGGAGCACCTGGATGGCCTTCGCATAGTCACTGGCCTCGTACGCGTGCCGCCCCGCTTCGAGACTCGCGTCCTGCTTGAGATTTGTCGCCGCACCCGCGCTCCCCGCCGCGAGCAAGACCGCCAACGCCCATTTGCTCCTG
>JBGQCW010000124.1:0-6211 GCA_041495565.1 Candidatus Acidiferrum sp. | reverse complement strand
CGGCCATTGTTGCCCTTGCCGCTTGTGACGGCGGGCCATCCGTCAGCGGCAGCTTCGACCGCAACTACGGCGTCAGTGGCCCCATTCGCCTGGAACTCACCAACGCCTCGGGCGATGTGGACATCGCGGGAAGTGCGGACGGCAAAGTACACGTGCATGGCGAAGTGCGCGTTTCGGGAATGGGCTTTGGCAATCCGCAAAAGCGTTTGGACGATACCGTTGCGAATCCTCCCATCGAGCAAAAGGGCGGCACCGTCCGTATTGGAAAAGAAATGTCGAATCTGCGCAACATTTCCATCGCCTATACCATTCAAGTTCCTCATGACACGGAAGTCAGTGCTACGGTGGCGTCCGGTGCCCAAACGATTCGCGGTGTGCGCGGTCCGGTAAAAGTACAGGCCGCCTCCGGTTCCATCCGCGTTGAAAACATCGATCGTGATGCCCAACTCACTACGGCGAGCGGCTCCGTGTCGGCTAGCGATGTGGGCGACGACGTCCGCATATCCACTGCTTCTGGCAGCGTGAGTGTGTCGAACACGAAAGGCGATGTGCGCGTCAATGCCCTCGCGGGCGTCATTCAGGTTGTCAGGCCGGGAGGACGTGTCGAGGCGGAAACGGCGAGCGGCGCCGTCGAAATCCAGGGCGCTTCGAATGACGTGAAAGCGCATGCGGCTTCCGGCCGCGTGACCGTCCAGGGGAATCCGGGAGCGAACAGCTACTGGGAACTTAAGACGGTATCGGGCGGCGTACATTTAAGCGTTCCGGCCACGGCAAATTTCCATCTCTCCGCGCAGGCAATCTCCGGCGAGATTCGTGCGGACATTCCGATCCTGATCGAAGAACAGGGCAAGCATTCTCTCCGGGCTCGCATGGGCAACGGCGGCGCGCGCGTGGAGGTGCAAACCGTCTCTGGCGAAATACGCGTGAGTGGCTCAAACTGAGCTTGAGGCCGAGCACTTCTTCCCACTCAAGAAGCAGCTAAGAACTAGCGACAATTTCCCTTGCTACCCTTAGAATTCCCTCCTATGGCCTACTCAACTTTCCGGGCATGCGCGATGTTGCTGCTTTTTTTCTGTGTGGTGGCATCGCCAAGTAACGGCCAAGCCGGCGCGCAGAATGATAGAAGCCAGCGCCCTTCGCAGACGCCATCTAACGCTCCCGCTTCCAAACAATCCGTTCCCGCAAAGCTGCCCACGCCCGACGAGGAGTTGCAACAGGCCATCAGCGCCGCAGGAAACGATCGCGCGACGCTGGTCCGCAGTCTGGAAGCATTCTTGAAAAAATACCCGGAAGCCCAGAACAGGGCTCAGATCTATCGCGCCCTGGTGGAAGCCAGTCTGCAGTTACGCGATAACAGGCGCGCTGCCGATTACGCTGAGCGCATCGTCGCATTGAACCCCAACGATATTTCAATCACTTTGCTCGCCATCCAGCTTCTTGAACGACAAAACGACGAAGCCGCGCTTCGCCGCGCCGTCAGCTATGCAACGCGCGTCCTTGACTATGTGGATCGTACCTCTTCCTCCGAGCGCTCTCCGCGTGTCTCCGAAGAACAATGGCAGCTTGAGAAAACAAACGACCAGGCGTCCACGCTCTTCTTGCGCGGTGACCTCTACCTGAAGTTGAAAGAGTTCGCTGCCGCACAAAAAGACTTTCAGGCCAGCTATCAGATTCTTCCGGCTACCGGAGCCGCCGAAAGACTGGGAGAAACTGCCGAACTCAAGAAAGATTGGAACTCCGCCATCACCGAATACGCCCGCGCTTTTGCTCTTGCGGAAGGAAAGAACGGCAGTGTCAGCCGCAAGGAAATCCGCCAAAAACTAGGCAATGTGTGGCGTCTGGCGCACGGCTCCGATGACGGATTGGGTGAGTATTTGCTCCGCACCTACGACGACGTCTCGCGGATCTCCAGCAGTGCGCAGCCCAGGAAGAACGCTGATGCGCGCGAACCTTCCGAATTCACGCTTCGAAAGGCGCCGGGGGGCACTCCGTTCCCTTTGAGCAATTCGAAGGGCAAAGTTCTCGTTCTCAATTTCTGGGCCACATGGTGTGGACCATGCCGCGCGCTGGAGCCGCAATTCGCGCGCGTCGCGATGGAATTTCAGGGCATCCAGGATGTGCTTTTTCTGGCGGCGAATTGTGATGAGGACGAAACCCTGGTGGCTCCTTACTTGGAAGTAGACAAACCCCACATTGCCGTCGTTTTCGCGGACGGCCTCGACCGGCTCTTCGCCGTCTACTCCTTCCCTACCGTGGTGGTGATCGATCGCGCGGGAAAAATTGCCTATCGCTCCGAAGGCTTCGGCCCGGATACCTTTGAGCAGGAACTGTCCGCGGCCGTTCGCCGCGCACTTGACGCAGCAAATGCAGCCAAGACTACTGGCGCTTCAATGCCTTAGCTGTGGGTCGATGAAGATTGCGGAACTTTTTCCGCGACGTCCCGCGCAGCCAGAATCGTGTTGACGTGGATGCGCACCGTGTCTTCGACGCGTCGCGCGTAACCGCCGGCCAGAACTGTCGCCACTGGAATCTTGCGGCGGCGCGCTTCTTCGAACACTTCGCGGTCGCGCTGCATGAGTCCCGCTTTGGTGAGCGATAGCCCGCCGAGTTGATCTTCGCAGTACGGGTCGGCGCCACCCACGTAAAAAAGAATCTCCGGCTGAAAACCGTCGAGCGCCTTTCGAACTGCCGGAATCAGCGCGTCCAGATATTCCGCGTCATCGGCGCGGTCCGCCATATTCAGATCAATGTTCGACGTCGGCTTGTGCGCCGGATAGTTGCTCTCCTGATGAATGGAAATCGTGAACACTGTCTCGTCATTGTGAAAAATAGCAGCGGTGCCATTGCCTTGATGCACGTCCGTATCGACGACCATCGCTCTTTTCACTGCGCCATCCGACTGCAAACGGCGAATCGCTACAGCCACATCATGAATCGCGCAGAAACCTTCGCCGTGGTCCGGATACGCGTGATGAAATCCGCCGCTCAGATTCGAACCGAACCCGTCGCGCAGCGCCGATTGCGCCGCGAGAATTGTTCCACCGGCGGCAAGCCACACCGCTTCGACGAGCTCCGGCGAATACGGCACTTCCAGTAGCATCACTTCGCTGGCGGTGAGCGTGCCGGTCTTCAGTTTGCGCACCCAATCCGCAGTGTGGACGCGAAGGATGTCTTCGTCGCTCGCGGGATTTGGACGAAGAAAGTCATCCTTCGTTGCGATACCCTCGCGGAGGAGCATTTCGTAGATGAGGCGGAATTTCTGCGACGGAAAAACGTGCGGGCCGAGATTCAGATCGTAGCGTTCGTGGTAGACCAGTTTGAACGGCAGCATGGCGCCTGGCGCGATTAGTTCTCGCGTTCGAGGATGAAGTCCGGAAGCGTGGCGAGCGCGCGACGATACTCCGAGTCACCTCCGCCGTTGAGGCAGTCCTTGGCGCGTTGCGCGTAGTCTTGCGCCAGATTTCGCGCTCGATCGATGGCACCGGACTCGTGCACCAGCGAAACAATGGTTTCCGGACGAACGGAAATGAATTCTTTTTCTTCGAGTACACGCGCGACAAGTTCGCGCGCGTCGCGGTGGCCATTCTCCATCGCGTAGATCAGCGGCAACGTGACCTTTCCTTCTTTCAGGTCGCTGAGGACCGGTTTGCCCAGCTGTTGCGCCGAAGCCGTGAAATCCAGCAGGTCGTCCACCAGTTGAAACGCCAACCCCGCGTACCGGCCATAATCCGCGAGCGCCTGCTCTTCTTTACCCTCGAGGCCGCCAAGCACTGCGCCGAGGCGCGCGCAGCCGCTGAAGAGACACGCGGTCTTGTAGGTGGCTAGACGGAGCGCATCTTCTTCCGTCACGTCAATGCGGCCGATTTTTGAAAGTTGGATCAGCTCGCCTTCCACCATTTTCTGCGTCAGATCGATGAGAATATCGAGAATGCGGAAATTGCGTTCTTCCAGTGCCATCTGAAAAGATTGCATGTACAGCCAGTCGCCGGTGAGGACGCTGCGATGATTGCCCCATCGGGAATTGGCGGAAGGGCGGCCGCGGCGCGTGTCGGCGCTGTCAATCACGTCGTCGTGGATCAGCGTCGCGCTGTGCAAAAGTTCGACGACCGCGGCGAGGCGAATGGCACTGCGGTCTTTGCGGCCAGCGACACTTGCGGATAAAAGCAGAAGCGCGGGGCGCAAGCGCTTCCCGCCCCCGCCCAGCAGATAGGCGGTGATTTCAGACACGGGCGGAAACGCGGTGTCGCTTTGCCGCGCAAGCTCTTCTTCGACCAGAAGGAGGTCGTCACGAACAAGATCAAAAATCTCTTTGACCGTCAGCAAGGCGATAGCGCGTCTCCTGAGCTAACTTTTTCCATTGAGACCTGTGGCCGCGAGACCCGCCGGCCGGGCGAGACCGAAGAAGCGCCTAAAATTCCCGGAGGTCGCGGCGGCAACTTCGTCCGGCGACAAGTTTCTCACACTCGCGAGCGTACGCGCCACTTCCGCCACGTAAGCAGGCTCGTTGCGCTTGCCGCGATACGTTTGCGGCGCAAGATACGGAGCGTCCGTCTCGATCAAAATCTTCTCCAAGGGCAATTCTTTCGCAACGTCGCGAATGTTCTGCGTTTTCGGATACGTCGAATTCCCCGCAAAAGAAACCAGGAAACCCATTTCCATTCCGCGTCGGGCATCTTCGAGCGTGCTGGTAAAACAATGGAGAATCCCGCCGAGGCCGGCGGGCCGCCAGACTTCTTCCAAAAGATTCAGGCAATCAGACCAGGCATCGCGACAGTGAATAACAATGGGAAGCTTGGCTTCGCGCGCGAGCGCCATCTGATCGCGAAAAACGCGTTGCTGAATGTGGCGCGGGGAGTGATCGTAAAAGTAGTCGAGGCCGATCTCGCCCCAAGCGATGACTTTTTTATGCTTGGCTAAAATCACAAGCTGTTCGAGATGCTGTGGTGTGACTTGTTCTGCCTCGTGCGGATGAATGCCAACGGTGGCGTAAATCCAGTCGTGTTGCTCGGCAAAGGGGATAGCGGAATCTAGCTTCTCGGGTCCCGGACCGGTGCCGATGGCAAGAAGAGCGGTCACGCCCGCCGCGCGGGCGCGGTCGAGCATGGCTTCGCGATCTTCCGCGAATTGCGGGAAGTCGATGTGCGCGTGTGAGTCGATGAGTTCCATTTCTAAGAGTGACCAGTGATCAGTTGTCAGTTCTCAGCAAAGAGGGGAAAAAAGATGATTCGGAACTTCCCGTGGCATTCACGTTCTCCCTTGTTCTATTCCGATTTCCGCACTCCCAACTGAAAACTGAGAACTGACGACTCATTTCAAGCGTGCGCCGACTTCGACGTCCTCGGTGAAGCCAGCGAGGACGGGGCGGCCTTCGGGGCCGACGGAAGCGGCGATGATCATGCCGTTGGATTCGACTCCACGGAGTTTGCGCGGCGCGAGATTCACGACCACAGCAACCTTGCGGCCGATGAGCGCTTCCGGCTCGTAGTATTGCGCGATGCCAGCGCAAATCTGGCGAGTCTCCGTGCCGATGTCAACCGTGAGCTTCAACAGCCTGTCCGCGCCGACAATGCGTTCAGCGGTCTTGATCTGCCCGACGCGCATCTCGACTTTCGTGAAGTCCTCGATGCCGATTTTCTCCGGTGCGGCTTGTGGCGCGGCGGCAGCAGCGGCGCCTGCGGCAGGTGTGCTCGCGGGCGTGGGCGCCGTGACGGGCGAGGGTTGCTTTTGTGCTTCGTTTTCCATGGCTTCCATCCTTTCGATTGCTTCTGCTTTCTCAATGCGCGGGAAGAGTGCTTGCGACTTGCCCAGCGGCGTACCCGGGGCGAGTTCCCCCCATCGCAATCCATCCAGCGCAATGGACCCGGGCTGTCCCGGCTGGCCGAGCAGCGACCACACCTTTGTGGTGCTCTCCGGCAGGACGGGATGCGCCAGCGCCGTTACGACGCGCAGAACTTCCGCAGTGGTCCAGAGAATCGTGGCACGGCGCTGCTGATCAGTGTCGCTCTCCCCCAGCGACCACGGGTGCTCGGTCGTGAGGTATTTGTCCGTCGCGGCGATCAGCGACCAGATCTGCTCCAGCGCGAGGGAGAATGCCAGGTTGTCGTACTGCTCCAGAACTTCACCGATCGCGGCCTGCGCCTTCGTTGCCAACGCGGTGTCCTGCGGTTGGAGCGCGGCAGGATTGGGTATCTTGCCGCCACTGTTCTTCTCG
>JBGQCW010000123.1:0-6223 GCA_041495565.1 Candidatus Acidiferrum sp. | reverse complement strand
TGACCTCGACGGTATTGTTGCCGAGAGCGGAGACAAACAACTGGTTCTGGCGGTCGAAGCTGAAATGATCGAAACGTCCCTGCACGCCCGGCAGCGAAATAGCTTCCGTCAAAACGAGCGGTCGTGGAGGTTCCGGAACTGATTTGTCTTGAGCAGCCATTCGTGCCGTGAATGCGAAAGTGAGCGCCAGTAAGAGACAAATGCCGCAATACGTTTTCACCTTGTCCTCCGCACCGGTATTCTAGAAAGTCCGATGTTCACTTTGTTGCGATTCTCCGTTCATTGAAACAATTCACCGAATGCGTCTCGGTCCACCGAGCAGTCAGTCCGGCATGCGGTCTCCAGCTCCTTTTAATATAGGGATAGCAAACGCAAAGCAAGCAATTTGCCGTGGCCTTCGTCACGCTCAGAACTCTTGCGTTTTTGCAGCTGTGCTAGAATCGGATTGCCGGTGATAATGCAAACCATTCATGTGCGAATTGAAAATTTGAAGCCGCGCGGACAAGAACTGTGCAATGGCGGCAGTTGCGCCCCTGCCCCAGCGGTCGCGCCAGAAAAAGCATTTTTCCTGGAGACCTTCGGCTGCCAGATGAACGACCACGATTCGGAGAAGGTGGCTGGCGTCTTGCTCGCACGCGGATACCGGCAAGTGGAAACGCAAGAAGCCGCATCGCTCATTCTCTATAACACCTGCAGCATCCGTGAAAAAGCAGCGCAAAAGGTTTTCTCGCGGCTGGGCGAATATCGCGAAAAGCAGAGCGAGGGCAAGATCATCGGCGTGCTGGGCTGCGTCGCGCAGCAAGAGGGCGAAGATATCTTTACCCGCGCGCCGTGGGTGAGCCTGGTGTGCGGCTCGGCGAGCTACAGCAAGTTGCCGGAGATGCTTGCGCAGCTCGAAGCGGGGAATCAGCGCGTAACCGGCCTCGATACGGACACAGACGAGACCTTTGAGACAGAGGTGACGCGCCGAGATAATCCTTGGCGCGCCTATCTGACGATCATCGAAGGCTGCGACAAAGCGTGCACGTATTGCGTCGTGCCCTACACGAGAGGCCCGGAGCGCAGCCGCGCCAGCGATTCGATTTTGAAGGAAGTGCAACAGCTTTCCGAACTTGGCTACTCGGAAGTTCAGCTTCTGGGGCAGACGGTGAATTCTTACACCGATCCCACCCTGCGCAGGATGCGGTTTTCGGAATTGCTGTTGGCAGTTGCGGACGTGCCGGGGATCCGCCGCGTGCGGTTCACGACCTCGCATCCGAGTGATTTCACCCTGGACATTATGGAAGCGATTGAATCCCAGCCCAAGATTTGCGATCACATTCATCTTCCGGTGCAATCCGGCTCGACGGAAATATTGCGCGCCATGCAGCGGACCTACACGCGCGAAGAATATTTGGACAGAATCGCCATGATTCGCGGGGCGAAACGGCCAATCGCCATTACGACTGACGTTATCGTGGGCTTTCCGGGCGAGACGGAAGCCCATTTTGAGGAGACCCTCAGTCTGCTCGAAGAAGTGCGCTACGACAGCCTGTTTGCGTTCAAGTATTCGCCGCGGCCGAATACGCCGTCACTCTCCATGGGCGACACGATTCCCGAAGAGGAGAAAAGCCGGCGGCTGGCAGTCCTGCAGGAAAAGCAGCGCGAAATTCAAACGGCCAGGAATGCGGAGCTGGTCGGAGAATCGTTTGAAATACTCGTCAGCGGAAAATCACGCCGCGAGAACCAATGGTTCGGGTATAGCTCATCGCACCGCGTTGTTAATTTTGCTTCCCAAGAACAGGGGCTTCTGGGAACCTACGTTCAGGTGCACGTGACGGGTGCAGGTCCGAACAATCTGGTGGGCGAGCAGGTCGTCTAGCTCAGGGAGGCTCAATGGAAGTGGAGATGAAAATCCGCGGCCTGATGATGGATCCCGTCACCAACATGCCCATCGTGGTGCTCAAGGACGTGCAGGGTCAGGCGATCCTGCCGATCTGGGTCGGCGTCTACGAAGCGAATGCCATCGCGCTGGAAATCGAAAAAGTGCAAACGCCCCGCCCGATGACGCATGACCTGCTGAAAAATGTTTTGCTGGGATTTGATGTGCGCGTGCAAAAAATCGTGGTCAACGAGCTGAAGGACGACACGTTTTATGCGCTGATCTGGGTGGAGCGCGAAGGCCAGATGATGACCATCGATTCACGCCCGAGCGACGCCCTGGCTCTGGCGCTGCGCATGGACTGCCCCATCTTCGTGGACGAAGAAGTCCTAAAGAACTCCAAAATCTCCAGCGCCTTCTCCGAGCGCAACACCAACGAGCAGCTTCGCTCCTGGCTCGAAGGTCTCTCCGACGACGACCTCGGCCGCTATAAGATGTAGCGATTTCCAGACTGCCGAATTCTCTCGATCTTTGAAAATTATGTAGGAAATAGTTCCGCGCCAGGCGCATGAATCAAACGGCGAACGGTGCGGCGCCAGGCGAAGAGCAGCACGATACCGATCAAAATAAGCGCCAGGCTGAGGCCGGCCCAAAGACCGAAGGCTCCCATGCCGCGGCGGAAGCACAGCCAAGCACCCAGCGGAAGGCCAATGATCCAATATGCCGTGAAATGGCAGAACATAGGCGTGCGCGTATCGCCCGCGCCACGGAGCGCGCCCGTCGCAACGGTTTGTATGCCATCGAACAATTGAAAGGCGGCACCGGCGGCGAGCAGCATGATCGTGCTACGGATCACCAGTTCGTCGGGCGTGTACATACGCGCGATCCATCGCGGAAACAGCAGAAGTGCGGCACTTGCGCAGGTCATGAAAGCAGCACCAAGAAAAATGGCTGTGCCGCCTGCCGCTGCGGCTCCCTCGGGATCCTTGCGTCCGATGGCCTGGCCGACGCGCACGGCAGCCGCGGAAGCGATACCGAGCGGAACCATGTAGGTAAACGCAACGGTGTTGAGAGCGATTTGATGGCTGGCGAGGGGTACAGCGCCGAGCCTGGCGATCAGTGCTGTGACCAGCCCAAAGACGCCGCTCTCCAGGGTGAACTGAATCGCCGCAGGCAATCCCAGCGTAATGAGACGCCGGATGCGCGGCAGGTCGATGTCAACCGGAGTCTTCAAAAGCTCGGTGCGGTGCCGCCGGTCATACCAAAGCAAGTAGCCGACAAGCACAGAAGCCATGTACGTCCGCGCAATCGCCGTGGACCAGCCGGAACCCACCGCGCCCATCGCCGGCACTCCCCACTTGCCATAGACCAAGATCCAGTTGCCGAGAGCATTGACGATGTTGGCGCTGACCAGCGCGAAGGCCACGGGTTTCACCATATTCATCGCTTGCAGGCAGCGCCGCACGGCGAAATAGAGAAGCAGCGGCAGCAGTCCGGCGGCCAGCGCCTTGGTGTAGGGGATGGCGAGCGCCAGAACGCCAGGATCGACCCGCATCCCCCCGAGCAGATAGGGAAGAAGCCAAACGGGCGCGGCAAGGAATGGAGCAAGGGCAACGCTCAAGTAAATGCTGTTGAGCAGGGAACGATGACAGTCCTCGCGGCGACCCGCGCCGAAGGCTTGCGAGACAAGAGTATCCAGTCCCATCAGCAAGCCGCCGCCGAAGAGAGCCAGGACGATAAAAATATTGGAGCCCAGACTGACGGCGCCCATGGCGGTTGCGCTGTTGGGCAAGCGGCCGACCATCATCGTATCCACGATGGCCATGCTCATCCAGCCGAGTTCGGCGAGGACAAGCGGAATTGCCAGCCGCAGGGTCGGACGAAATTCGGCGCGTAGTGTCTGGAGTCCAATCATGAGCGCACGGTAAGAGGAAAGAGTTTAAGCGGGGTGGAGAAAAGGAGCAAACGAACAGACGGATGCAGGGAATTACTTGGGAGTCAGAGCCGCGATCACGGCATCCGCGAATTCATCCGTGCCGGCAGGTCCGCCGACATCCCGCGTGGTGTGCTTGGCCTCGCGATAGACTTTTTCAAGCGCATCCTCGATCCTTCGCGCCGCGGTCCGTTCTCCGAGGTGGTCCAGCATCAGAATGCTGCTCAACAGCAGGGCCGTCGGATTTGCGAACCCCTTGCCGGCGATATCGGGCGCGGTCCCGTGGACGGCTTCGAACATCGCGCAATCATCGCCAATATTGGCGCTGGGGACCACGCCGAGCCCTCCCACCAGGCCGGCGGCAAGATCGCTCATCACGTCGCCATAGAGGTTCGGGAGCAAGAGCATGTCAAACTGCTGCGGGTCCATCACGATCTGCATGCAGGCGTTGTCGACGATCAGCTCTTTGTATTCGATTTCAGGAAACTGCGCCGCCACCGCGCGGACCGATCTCAGGAATAAGCCATCGGACAGCTTCATGATGTTCGCTTTGTGAATCGCGTGAATCTTCTTGCGGCCGTGGCGTTTGGCGTATTCAAAGGCAAACCGGGCGATGCGCGTGGAGGCCCGCTCGGTGATGATTTTCAGGCTCTCGACCACGCCTGGGACGACCTCGTGCTCGAGGCCGGAATATAAATCTTCCGTGTTTTCCCGTACGATGATCAAGTTCACATTGTCGAAATGAGATTTTACGCCGGGGAGATTTTTCACCGGGCGCAGATTCGCGTAGAGGTCGAGCGCCTTGCGCAGCGCCACGTTCACACTGGGGGCGCCACCGGCGATGGCCGTGGCCATGGGCCCTTTCAACGCAACTCGATTTTTTCGCACTGATTCCACGGCCATCTGACTGACGAGCTGTCCGCGCTCCGTGGTTTTGTCGGTGCGTCCTTCGAGCTCTTCCCAATCGATCTGGACACCTGCAGCTTCCAGGATGCGTCGCGTGGCCGTAGCCACTTCCGGCCCAATTCCTTCGCCGGGAATCAATGTGACTTTGTGTCTCATAGAGGCATCCTATTGTAAGCGAAGCGTCTGGGCATGTCGAAACTGCGTGCTAGTTGGCGTTTCGTGACAAGAACAGGGAAGCTGTGCAGTCGGGGAAAGATTTTGCTATACTAGCAGTGTTGTTAGCATCGCAGATACGCCTGCGAGCGGAGGCCAAGAGAAATCATGATCAATTTGACGCCCGTTGCAAGCACCAAGGTTAAGGAAATCATGAGCATGCAGAGCCCAGTGCCGGTCGCGCTGCGCGTGGCTGTCGTCGGCGGTGGCTGCTCCGGTTTCCAATACCATATGGCGTTTGAGAACCAGACCAGCGACGCGGACCAGATTTTCGAATTTGACGGGTTGAAGGTCGCGATCGACCAGATGAGCTCCATGTATCTCGAAGGAATTGAGATCGATTACATCGAGACCATCGAGGGCGCAGGTTTCAAGTTCAACAATCCCAATGTGAAGAGCACCTGCGGCTGCGGCAGTTCCTTCAGCGTTTAATCGCGGACGCCGAATCGGCAGACGCGGGTTCAATTCCTTTTTTGGGCTCCTGAGCAGTAAGTTCAGGAGCCTTTTTTATGCCCTCCAGCCAATCCGAGTGGGACGCAAAGTACAGGCTCGCGGCCGAGGCGCCTCTTGCGGAGCCCGCGAGCATCGTGCGGGAACTCCTGCCTCTGCTGCCGCGCGGTCCGGCGCTGGACATCGCCTGCGGCTCAGGACGGCATGCGCTAGTCCTTGCCGCGCGACACCAACATGTCACCGCCGTGGATTGGTCCGGCGCAGGTCTTGATGTACTGGAAGCGCGAGCGCGGGCGATGCGTGTTCCGATTCGCCGCATCAGTAGCTTGGAAAAAGCGGGTAAGTCTCTTCCTGGGGGCATCGACTTGATGCAGCCAAATCTCGAGCGCTTGGAACTCCCTGAAAATTCTTTCGAGCTGATCATATGCATTCAATACTTGCAACGTTCGCTCTTTCCGCAGTTATCTCGCGCGCTCCGGCCGGGCGGCGTGCTGCTGTTTGAGACTTTCACGCGTGCGCAACTTGAATTTGCCGGAGGCCCGCGGAATCCAGAGTATCTTCTGGAAGCAGGCGAACTCCGGGACGCGTTTCCGGGGCTCCGCGTAATTTTTTATCGCGAGTTGCGCGCCGGGCAGGGAATCGCAAGCCTGGTGGCGCAGAAGCCGGGAAACAAGCGTTGATGCCACATTGTAACTCAACAAGTGGCACCGAGGAGTGCCAGCTGTTTGCAATCCGCGAATACGAACCGTATTCTAAAGTCCGGGCATGAAAATAGCGCTCGCGCAGTTCAATCCTACGGTTGGCGACTTTGCAGGAAATTCGGCTCGCATCCTGAGCCTGGCGGCGCAAGCCAAGCAGCG
>JBGQCW010000122.1:0-6237 GCA_041495565.1 Candidatus Acidiferrum sp. | reverse complement strand
CCGAACGGCAACGGCGAGGCAGTGGGAGTGGAGTACCACTCGGAAGAAGGAGCGGTGCGGCTGCTACGGGATGTGCAGATGCTGCTCGTTCCGTCGAAAAGCGATGTGGCGGGCAAGAAAAGGAAGACGAGCGCGCAATCCCCCGTTCACGTCACAGGGAAGAGCCTCGATTTCGGGCGCGACTCGAGGGTGATGCACCTTCAGGGCCCGGTGGAAGCGCAAACATCGAAGGCGCGATTGACGGCCGGGGAGCTGACGCTGACGCTGGATGCAGCGTTTCGCGCCGAGAAGCTTGTGGCCAGTGCTGGAGCAAGCGGGAAAAAACCGGAGCTGACATCCCAGGAGACGGATGGCTCAACGAACTTGAGCGCGGAAACATTGACGGCACACTTTGCGCCCGAGGGATGGCCGGCGAAAATCGAGGGAGCTGAGAACGTACGGGGATCGCGGCGCAGCGGAAAAGAAGAGGATCAATTCAGCGCGAACAATGCATCGCTGGATCTACGGCCGAAAGTGAGCCAGCCGAAAGAGTTGAATTTGAACGGAAACGTGCTGATGAAAACGCGGGCAAGCAATGCCGGCAATGAGCGAGTGTTGCAGACGAATGCCCTGCTGGTGGAGTTCGCCGAAGGTAAGAAAGGCGAGGGCAGTAAGCCGAAGCGAGCCGAAACGCTGAGTGCGGGGAGTATCGAGTGGACGGACGCGGCGCCGCAAAGCAGAGCGCCCGAAGCAGCCGCGAGCGGTTCAGCAGCGCGCACGAAATTGCAAGCAGACAAGCTGCAAATGGAATTTGGTCCAGAAGGCAAGGCGAAACAGTTGGTTGCGACCGGCAATGTGCAGACCGAGAGAGCGGCGGCTGGAAGCCCATTGCAAACGGCGATCGCGCAAAACGGAGTCGCCCAGTTACTGGCGAGTGGCGGGTGGTCGCAGTTGGATCTGCAGGGAGATGTGAAGCTGAAAGAGGGTGACCGCAGCGGCCAAGCGGACCATGCCGTCTTTGTCCGAGCCACGCAAACAGCCCTGCTGACCGGGAAGGCGCTGGCGCGCGACGCAACGACGGAGACGCAAGCGGCGCGCATCACGTTTTCGCAGATGACCGGGGACGTTCGCGCTGAGGGCGGTGTGCGCTCCACGGATTTTTCCACGAGAGGCAGCGCAGCGCAGCTTGCTGCAACGCCGGCGAATCTTTCGTCGGATTCGATGCAGGCGAATTCAAAGGTGGGAAGAGCCCTGTACACGGGACACGCGCGGCTATGGCAAGGCGATTCCGTGATGGAAGCGGATTCCATCGAATTGTTGCGCGAAACGAAAGTATTGAATGCCGTCGGAAATGTGCGCGCGGTATTTCCCCAGAACGCCGGGCAGCCGGCGGCGCAGACCATAGCCGTGCAAGCCACAGCGAAGAAGCCGAAGTTGTGGCACGTAACCGCGGGGACGCTGACCTACCGGGACGCGGAGAATCGCGCGCACCTGGAAAAAAATGTCGTTGCGCAATCGGCCGAGCAAAAAATGCGCGGAGCGGCGGTGGACTTGTATTTCGCCCGGAGCGGGACGGCGAATGCGAGTGCAGCGAATGGTCCTGCCGGAGCAAATTCCACGGCGGGAGCCCAGCAGATCAGCCGGGCCGTGGGCACAGGCGGTGTAATCGTCGAACAAGGAGCGCGAAAAGCGACGGCCGAGCGCGGGGAGTACACGGCGGCGGACGGAAAATTCGTGATGAGCGGAGGAAATCCCACGATTTATGACGCAAAAGAAGGAACGACGACCGGGCGTCAATTGACCTTCTTTTTAGCGGATGATACGATCATTGTCGACTCCGAAAATGGTTCGCGGACGTTGACGAAGCACCGAGTCGAGAAATAATGCGACCGCTGTGCGGCCGCCCGTGACGAGGTATGCTGAAGCTCCAGGCTGTCGATCTAAGCAAGTCGTATCGTGGACGCAAGGTCGTTGACGACGTGGAGCTGGAGATCGGTCAGGGTGAGGTCGTCGGGCTGCTTGGCCCGAACGGTGCAGGAAAGACGACGACGTTCTATATCCTGGTGGGTCTCGCCCGGCCCGACTCCGGCCGCGTTCTCCTCAACGGCGAAGAAATCACGGACCTGCCGATGTACCTTCGGGCCCGCAGCGGAATCAGCTACCTGCCTCAGGAACCCTCGGTTTTTCGCCAACTGACCAGCGAAGAAAATCTGCTCGCGGTGCTGGAGACCCTTCCGCTGACGCCGGAACAGCAGCGCGACCGGCTGGAGGAGTTGCTGATGCAGATGGGGCTCGAAACCGTACGGACCAGCAAGGCCTATACGCTTTCGGGCGGCGAACGCCGCCGGCTGGAGATCGCGCGTTCGCTGACGCTACAGCCTTCTTTTATCCTGCTCGACGAACCTTTTTCGGGGATCGACCCTCTAACGGTGAAGGATCTCCAGGAGATCATCCGGGATCTGGCAAAGTCGGGTATTGGGGTGCTCATTACGGATCATAACGTCCGGGAAACCCTCAGCGTGACGGATCGCGCATACATCCTGAAAAGTGGGAAGATATTCCGGAAGGGCCGCCCGGCGGAGTTGAGCGAAGATCCGGAAGTCCGGCGTGTTTATCTGGGCGATCATTTCCGCCTGAATTAGAAATAGAGAAGGGAATCAGCGGGACCATTCATGGCCTGGCAGGGACTCAAACTCAACCTCCGAGTGTCGCAGAAGCAGATTCTGACGCCCGGCCTCGTGCAAATGGTCAGCGTGCTCGCCCTCAACCGGCTCGAGCTGCGCGAGATGATCAACCAGGAAATGATCGCGAACCCCGTGCTGGAAGAGCAGAGCGAAGAGCCCACCCAATCGGACAATTACAGCGACGAAACCTTCCTCAAAGCAGAGACGGAAAAGGTTCCGGAGAAGCCGGAAGCCAATCCATTCGATGAATTTGACGTCGGGAGCTTCTTCAACCAATACCTGGATACCGGCGGAGACGGCGGTAAGTCGCAGGAACGCGAAGTTTCCGAGCGCCCGTCGTTCGAAAAGTTTCTTTCCTCGCAGAGCGGGCTTTCCGACCATCTGGAGTGGCAATTGAGCGTCACCATCTGTTCCGACGTGGTGAAAGAGATTGCCGAAAGCATTATCGGAAATCTGGATGAGAACGGTTACCTGACGGCCTCAACCGAAGAATTGGCGCAGAACGGAAAATATTCGCAGGACGATCTGGACGATGCCCTGGCCGTGGTGCAGGACTTCGATCCCATCGGCGTGGGCGCGCGGGACTTGCGCGAGTGCCTGCTCCTGCAATTGAAGGCCTTCGATCCCCAGAACACGCTGGCGCAACAAATCGTCTCCGAGCATCTCAAGCAGGTGCAGTCGAACCAGTTGAAAGAAGTCGCGCGCGCCTTGAACCGGCCGCTCGAAGTGATCAAGCGCTCGCTCGAAGTGATCAAGAAGCTCGATCCACGCCCCGGTCTACGCTACAACAAGACGGAGCCGCGGCTCGTCGAGCCGGATGTGTACTTCCGCAAGGTGGATGACCAGTGGCAGCCGTTCTTGAATGAAGACGACATGCCGCAACTGCGGCTGAGTCCCACGTACCGGCGCCTGCTCGTCAAAGACGCAGCGGACCGCGACGTTCGAAACTACGTCAAAGAACGATTTACGGCTGCGGTCCAGTTGATGAAAAATATCGAGCAGAGAAAACACACCATCCTTCGCGTTTGCCAGTCGATCATCGCCCGCCAGGGAGAATATCTCGATCACGGCCCGGACGCGCTGAAGCCGATGATGATCAAGGAAGTAGCGGAAGAGGTCGGCGTGCACCCCTCGACGGTAAGCCGCGCGGTGGCCAGCAAGTACGCGCACACCTCGCAGGGCGTGCTGGAGCTGCGCTCCTTCTTCAGCGAATCCGTGAACGGGCCGGAAGGCAGCGGAATGTCGCTCCTGACGCTCAAGCGGCTCGTCAAGAAGATGATCGAAGAGGAAGATTCGACGAAGCCGCTGACCGACGAACAGATTGCCAAGAAGCTCGACGACACCGGTATCCACGTCACACGCCGCACCGTCGCGAAATACCGCGAAGACATGAGAATCCCCAGCACCCACCAACGCCGGGAAAAGAGTTGAGCCGGCCCCGCCCGTGAAGCCGCAGACGAGACACGACGCAAGGCAGCTCGTCATCCTTACTGGCCTTTCCGGCTCCGGAAAGAGCACCGTCCTGCACGCCTTCGAGGACATGGGTTTTTATTGCGTGGACAACCTTCCCGTGGAACTGATTCCCATTTTTGCGGAGCTGCACGCGGCGGGGGAAGGCGACTTCGCGCGCGCCGCCCTCCTGGTGGATGCGCGCGAAGGCTTGCAGTTGGAGAAATTGCCCCCGCTGCTGAAACATTTGAAAAAAGAGCATCCGATCACGCTGGTCTACATCGAAGCCAACGAAGACGCCCTCCTTCGGCGGTACAGCGAAACCCGGCGCCCGCACCCTCTCGGAAAGAACTTTTCGGTGCGCGAGAGTTTGCGGCACGAACGCGCGCTGATGGCCCCGATCCGTAAACTGGCGGACGTGGTCATCGATTCAACGCAATTCAACGTGCACGAATTGCGGCACTTCATAACCGCCCGCTTCAAGAATCCCGACAAGCGGCCCATGTTGGTTTCGGTCGTGAGTTTCGGATATCGCTACGGCGTGCCGTCGGACGCCGACTTGATGTTCGACGTTCGGTTCCTGCCGAATCCGCATTTTGTCCCGCGCTTGCGGCCGTACACGGGAAGGGACCCGAAAGTGCGCCGCTATATCCGCTCGTTCCCGCAGACCGCGGAATTCTTGCGGCGCATCGACGGACTGCTGACCTACCTGATCCCGCATTACATCCGCGAAGGGAAGAGCTACCTCACGATTGCGTTTGGCTGCACGGGAGGAAAACACCGCTCGGTGATGCTCGCGGAATCGGTAAGGAAGTCGCTGGAGAAGCACGGCTATTCCGCGAAGGTAGTTCATCGCGACATCGAGAAGTGAGAGCGAGAGCGCGCCCGCGCTCCGGAATTCTGCAGACCGCGGAAACTTGACACGCCGCGACGCGGCGAATAGCGTACCTACTGGGCAATTCAGGGAGCCTGCAGCGTGGCCTCGTGGTTATCACCACAATTGAAGAGACTGTTCAGCTACGTCCGGCCGTACTCCTTCCGGCTCACGCTTGGCGTGTTGCTGGTGGCCTTCGTGGCGCTGGCCGAAGGCGGCGTGGCCTTCATGATCAAGCTGGCGGTGGACTTCGTCCTCAATCCGGCGGCGACAAGCTCTCGATTGCCGCTCATCACGATTCCCTGGAGCGGCCAGGTCCTCTATCTCAACGATTATTTTCCGCCGCGCATCCACAACGTCGCGACCATCTTTGCCATCTCTCTCGTCATTCTCTTTTTTGTCAAAGCCCTTGCGGAATACCTCGGCACCACGCAGATTCAATACTCCGGCCTCGCCGCCGTCACCGATCTTCGCAACCAGGTCTACGCCCGCGTCATTCGCCAGCCCATCGGTTTTTTTCAGCACCATCCGACGGGCCGTCTCATCTCCACCGTCATCAACGACGTCGAGAGAGTCAGGTACGCCCTTAGCGAATGGCTTGCCGACCTGTTTCAAAAGAGTTTTACGTTCGTCGTTTTTGTCGCCGTGCTCCTCGAGATCAATTGGAGAATGGCGCTTGGTTGCGGCCTGCTCCTGCCGCTCGTCGCTTGGCCCGTCAATAAATTCGGCCGCAAAATCCGCCGCTCCGCGGAAAACAGTCAGACGCGCCTCGGTGACTTGAGCCAGATTCTCCAGGAAACCGTCAGCGGGAATCGTGTCGTAAAAGCGTTTGGCATGGAGGATTTTGAGATTGGCAAGTTTCGCGATGCCGCCCGCAAGCTTCTCCGCGAGAACATGCGCTGGGTGCGAGCAGCCGTCATCACCGGACCGCTGATGGATCTCCTCGGCGCGATCGCTATCCCCCTTCTGCTTTTGTACGCGCGCAATCAAATCCGTCATCAGTTCATGACCGAAGGACAGTTCTTTGCCTTCTTATATGCGATGTTCAACACCTACATGCCGCTCAAGAGAGCAGGCTACATCTATCAGCAGCTCCAGGCGGTGCGCGGTGTGAGCGCCCAGGTTTTCTCCTATCTCGACCGTGAAGAAGAGAAAAGTGAGCAGCCGGGCGCCAAGCCATTGGCGCCGTTCACGCGCGAGATCGAATTTGCGAATGTGAGTTTTACCTACGACGACCATTCCTCCGCGGTT
>JBGQCW010000121.1:0-6237 GCA_041495565.1 Candidatus Acidiferrum sp. | reverse complement strand
GTCGGGGTAGCCGGAACCGTCGAAATATTCGTGGTGATGCAGGACCATTTCGCGAATCCGCGCCAGCGGCGTGAGCGGATCGAGAATCTTCGCGCCGAACTTCACGTGTGATTTCATCGTCTCCCACTCATCGGGATTGAGAGGGCCGCTCTTATTTAAAATGATTTCCGGGATACCGACCTTCCCGATGTCGTGCAATATGCCGCCCAGGCGGATTTCCTCGACTTCCGCGTCGGACATTTGCATTGCTTCGGCGATGAGCGCCGCGTAAGCGGAAACTTTCTGCGAGTGGCCCTGGGTGTAGTGATCCTTGGCATCGATCGCAAAGGCCAGCGACGTCACTGTGTCGAGCACCGCTTGCGGCAAGGCCTGCGGACCTTGCGCCGGGGCCGTGGAGGGCTTGCCGTTTCCGGTTTCGGTGGCCGCGAGCGATTCCGTAAACTGCGTGAGGCGCTGGTAGATCTCTTCAAAAGCCTCGGGACCCGTCGCGAAAAGTCTCTTCAGCGTCACGCCGAGATACGCTTCGAGCACGTCGCGCTTCCACTTCTTGGCTTCGTTGGGATCGAAGTGATCCGCCGTCGAAACCGTGTTGCCGCCCTGATGTTTCGAGAGATACATCGAGGCGTCCGCGACCTGGATCAGTTCCTGTGGCGACGAGCCGTGGAGCGGATAGCAAGCGATGCCGAAACTCGCGCTGATGTTTTTCTCACGCAGCAGCGGATCCGAGGAAACCCAGCCGCGAAGTTTGTTCGCGAGCTGCCTCGCGTGCTCCATATTGGTTTCCGGCATGAGAATCACGAATTCGTCGCCGCCGTAGCGTGCGACGACGTCGGAGCGCCGGCAATTCGTTTCGAGAATGTGGCCCACACGCTGCAGAACCAGGTCTCCCTCCAGGTGGCCGTAAAAATCGTTGACGAACTTGAAGCGGTCCAGGTCCATGAGCACCAGGGCGAACGCCCGCCCTGCGCGCGTCGAGCGCTTCCATTCGGCGGAGAGCGCTTCCATGAAGAACCGATGTGTCTTCACGCCAGTGAGGCCATCGGTGATGGCCTGCTCCTGCGCTTTCTGGAAGGAAAGCGCGTTGTGAAGCGCTCCCGCGATCAAGTCAGCCAGCGTCCGCAAGAGGAGAACTTCTTCCTCGGAGAAATCCGCGGGCACGGAGGATTCGATACACAGGATGCCGTGGAGCTGCTCCGCGTAGAAAACCGGCAACGCGATCGCGGCGACGGAATCGGGCAAGAGAGGCTTGAGTGCGCTGTCGGCAGGAGACGCGGCGCGATACGCGGCCATGTGGCCATTGCGGGCCACCTGCCCAATGAGGCCCGCGCCAAGCGGGATGCGCCGGCCGAGAGTCCCGCGGCGCTTGCCGGCTTCGGCTTGGATCACAATCTCGCGCGTGGCGTAGTCGAGTACGCCGATACCAATGTGATCGTACGTCAGGCCGTCTTCCAGTTGCTCCGTGATCTTGGCGAGCATCTCGTCGGGATTCAACGTGGCGATAGCGTTGCGCGAGATGGTGTTGAGGAGCGTAAGGTGGCGCGCCTTGGTTCGCTCTTCATGGAAGAGGCGCGCGTTTTCGATGGCGATGCTCGCTTCGCTGGCGAGCACGCGAAGAAGCTCAAGATGGCCTTCGTCAAATGTGCGCTCGTGTTCGGAGAAGACGGCCATCGCCCCGATGGCGTGGTCGTAGGCGACCAATGGGACGCCGCAGAAACAGCCTTTGCCCCGGATGGGTTCGACCCCGAGCTTCTTGATTTCGGCGACAAAATTGTCGCGGATTAGAACGGGCTGCCGCGTGCGAATAATGTACTCGGTAATGTAATTCCCGGCCGGCCGCGTGCGCTTGGGCATGCGCGCGCCATCAATCATCTCCAGATCGAAATGCATTTCGTCGCGGAGCGGATCGAGTTCCGCAATGTAGAAGTTTTCCACGTCAAACAGCCGGCGCAGCTCTTCCCACACTTTGCGCATCAGATCTTCTTTGTTCAGCGTGGAGCTGAGCGCGCGGCCGATTTCGTTGAGCACGTGCAGCTCTTCGGAGCGGCGTGCAGTCTGCTGAATCAGGTAGCTGTTCTCTACCGCCATGCCGATCTGGTGCCCCAGGGCGAGGAGAAGACGGAGCTCGGCGGGAGTAAACCGGCGGCTATCCGGTGTGCCCAGTAGCAGGACGCCGAAGGCTTGCTCCTTCGCCTGGAGGCTGATGGCTACAACGCTCCGTAGTCCCTGCGCCAGCGCCAGATCGCGGAAGCGCCGGATGGATTGTTCTTTTTCAAGAGCGGAAAGAGAATCGTCGCGGAGATCGCGGAAACCCAGCAGCCCGCCGAGACGCGCCACGAGGCTGACCAAATAGTCGTCCAGGCCTTCGTTCTGTGCGGCGCGGCAAAAATCATCACTGAGTCCCACGGCGACGACGGAGGTCGGTCCCTGGGGATCCCCGTGATGCAGAAAGAGCGCTCCCGCCGGGAGCCGAACCACTCCGAGGACACGGTCCAACGCTTGCGAGAGCATGCGCTGGATTTCACCGCCGACAAAGCTGGAGGTAGCCAGATTCAGATTCGAAAGCGCAAGCATGTTGCGCTCGATCCGGCGTTTCTCTTCTTCATAGAGCGCCATGACCATCAGCATGGCAACGAACGCGCAAGGAGCAGCGGCGACGACGCCGATACTCGCACCCTGAAGTTCCGGCGCACCGTTTAGGAAATGGAGAGAGACCCAAAGAACTCCCCATGCCGCGAAGGAGACACCCAATAGCCGGTCAGCGAGCGTTTCTTGCCGCCTGCTCTCTTGCCAGAACACAGCGGCGACCGCGACGTAGAGCATCGAAGCAGGAATGACCTCGGAAATGGAGATCACGTGGACGGCATTGGCCGCGGCCCACAGGCCCAGCAAGACGGCCAGAACAAGGGCAGGGATCTTCCAGGGCTTGCGCTGCGAGTAGATTTGCGCACCCAGAAAAAAAAGCAGGCCCGAGAGCGTGTACAGCCAATGATCTAGCGCGTTATCGTACGGGCTGGATGGCGCTCCTTGCGCGAGCGCCTGGCCCAGGTAATGAAGTCCGAAAACGGTCCAGCCTGCAGTCCAAAGGAGCAGATAGGTCTGCCGTTTGATGTTGTAAATATACGCGAAAAACCCAGCCACCAAAGTGGTGGCAATCAGCAGCGCCAGTGAAATAAAGTTCTGATGCATTAAGCCCGCAATCGATTCTCCGCCCGCGTCTCGGACGATGCCCTTGCCGGACACAAAGGCACAGAAAACACTCGTGCTCCGATGTGAACCGACAACCCCGTGCCGCGCGCGAACGGACCATCGCGCGGGAAAGCAGGAAAATCACGTCGATACACAATACTAAGTACTAGCGATTATGGAGTACCAATTTTTAGGGAAGCAAGCGTACCAGCGTACTGGTAGCCAAAGAGACAGCAGCGGTGGGGGTAACGGATTCAATACAAAGGCAGATACGCCCCGCTCCAGTTGCTCGGTCGAAGGAGCCGATGCCGTCATTTAATCGGCCAGTAGAAGCTATGTAGTGAGGCGATCAGGACAAGCCACGCATAAGCTAGGCAGCTCCGAATCATTCTGCCAATTCTAATCTTACATTCACAGGTCTCGAGGACCCTTTTTTGTCTATTTCCACGATGACTGATGTACAGTTCCACTCCACTGGCTTGCTGCAGCGTAACTCATATTTGCCTGCTGGGAGATCAAACGAGAAGGCACCGTCTTTTGAAGTTACGCAAGCCTTAAGTCTTTTCTGGCCTGTCCGGTTCGGATCACCGCTTAACGCCAATTCAGGGTGGTCGAATACTTCGACGAGGACTCCTTCCTTAAATACCTCAGGCCCTCCGTAGCCGAGTAGCAGAGTTCCTTGCAGCTTTTTGAGCGGCTTGGAATTTACTATTACGGCATTCTGATGACCCCACACGGTTTGTAGTGAATCAGGGGCAGGTCTGCATTGGCCTAGGCTTGTGTATGAGCACGCTCCAGTAACCAAAACAAAACAAAAAGCGCGGAACATGTTCCCTACCTCCCTCGTTCAGTGAGGAACCGTGGTTTTTACCTCTGCTCCTGCGAAGCCTCCAGCGATCTTGAGCTCTCGGCGTATTATGGATTCCATGTCTATGGCGAACAGGTGGGCCGACGGGTAGTCAAAAGTTCCCGGAACACCGTTCAATTGCATTCTGAAGGCCAGATTTTCTTCCGATTCATGAATGAAGAGGCTCACGAGTCTTACTGTTTGGTGCAACCCCGCCGCTTCGGCAGCAATCACATCAGGATCCACATAACCCGTCGTCGCACCATAGTTGATCTTGTCCTCAGTTTGCACCGTGCCGGTATTGTACGCAATAACTGCGAACACGGGATCGCCATTGGCAAGATTTGCGGGTTGTAAAGAACTGGGCCTGATTGGTGCCGTACGTGGAGCTGACGGTGGGCGTGGTGCCGTCCGAGAAGGACTTCTGCGTTGCGCGATTTAGGGCGTCAAGAGGAGCGTAACTACCGGACCGGGGCTGTCAACATCTTTTTGATATTACCCGCAACGAATTATGATGAGCTCTACGCCAGGGCCGTCATCGTTCCGTCAAATAAAAAGTGCGCTTCGGCGCAATTGGACGCGATTCGAACGTTTCGCTACACTGAGGAATTCCATTTGGGTGGAAAGACGCAGCAGACGATGAGTGACGCAACCAACAGGACGCTGGGAGTGAGAGTGCGATTTGCGCCCTCCCCGACCGGCTATCTGCACGTTGGAGGGGCGCGAACGGCGCTCTTCAATTGGCTGTTTGCGCGCCGGCAGGGCGGCGCCATGATCCTGCGCGTCGAGGACACCGACGCCGAGCGCAACAAGCCGGAGTTGGTGAAGGGAATCCTGGATGGATTGCAATGGCTGGGCGTCAATTGGGACGAAGGTCCGTTTTATCAATCGCAAAGAACGGAATTGTATCGCGCGGCGGCGAAGAAATGTTTGGCTAACGGGGCCGCCTTCTTGTGCTACTGCCCCGCTGAAAAATATGCCGGCGGGGACTACGCCGAACCGGCGCAAGACGAGGAACCGAAGGCTGGCGGGCCGCGGCGCGTCGCGCGCTGTTCCTGCCGCGATGGGAAACCATCGACGCCGGGCGTGAAGCCCGCCATCCGTTTCAAGGTGCCGCTTGGCGGCACAACGAAATTCCTCGACGCGGTGTTCGGAGAGAGCGAGTTTGCGAACGACGAAATCGAGGATTTCGTCCTGCTGCGCTCCGCGAAAAGCGAAGAAGAAGAGTTCGGACAATCGATGTACCAACTGGGCGTGGTGGTGGATGACATCGACATGCGCATCACGCATGTGATCCGCGGCGCCGACCATATCTCCAACACTCCGAAGCAAGTTCTCCTATACCGCGCGCTGGGAGTGGAACCGCCGGTGTTTGCGCACGTGCCGCTGATTCTCGGCGCGGATAAGAAACGGCTGTCGAAGCGGCACGGCGCAACCGACGTGAATATGTACCGCACGGAAGGATTTTTGCCCGAAGCGTTTCGCAATTTTCTCGCGCTGCTCGGGTGGTCACCAGGCGGAGACGAAGAATTTCTGCGAACAAATGAGTTGCTTGGAAAATTTTCGCTCGAGGGCGTGAGCCGCACCAACGCGGTTTTCGATCGCCCGAAACTTGAATGGTACAACACGCAATATCTGCAAAAACTTCCGATCGAAGAGTTGCTCCCTGAAATTGAAAACGAGCTGAAGCGCAGCGGCTTATGGAAGCCGGAGTGGGCTTCCGGCGCCGCTCTCGGTCCGGACGGAAGAGACCACGCGTGGTTCGCGAAAACGGTGGATCTGCTGCGCCCGCGCACGCGTCTCTTGCCGGATTTTTCTTCGTGGTCGCGCGCATTTTTCAGCGACGATTTCCCTCGCGATCCCGCGGCCAAAGAAAAATTCTGGAAAGATCCGAAAGTCCCCGAGTTGCTCGCAAAGCTTGCCGACGCGTTGGAAAAACTCACCGAGTGGAATCATGACGGCTGCGACCACGCGTCGCGCGCTGTCGCCGAAGCGGCCGGCGTCAAAGCAGGTTTGCTCATCAACGCCACTCGTGTGGCGATCGTCGGCCAGGCCGTGGCCCCGCCGCTTTTCGATACGATGGTCGTTCTCGGCCAAAGGCGTGTTGTCGGCCGCTTGCGCGACGCCGTGGCTGGTTATAGCAAGTCCTAAGTACAGCCTCCCTTCCAGAAAACTCGAACTCCGCCGCCTGTGCGGAAGAACGG
>JBGQCW010000120.1:0-6255 GCA_041495565.1 Candidatus Acidiferrum sp. | reverse complement strand
GCGCGCTTTTCCATCCAGATTTCCCATTGTGCGATGCCCTGCGCGAGAAACATCTCCACGCCGGAGACGGTGGCGATGCCTTTTTTTGCGGCGATCTTCAAAAGAAGGGTCTTCTGAGGCCGGTAGATCAAGTCCATGACAATGCGACAGTTTAACTCTCCAGGCGCAAGCGGGGAAATTCCCTCATGGGGATGCATGCCGACCGGCGTGGAGTTCACGATGGCGTCAAAGAATTCCGTGCGCAAAGCGCGGCGCGGCACTACCTCTCCCCCCACGGCACGTGCCAATGCCTTTGCGGCCTTTTCACGCCGCGCGCAAATGCCGACCACCGCGCCCGCGCGCACCAGCGCGAACGCGGCCGCTCGCGCCGAGCCACCGGCGCCAAAGATCAGCACGCGGCTCCCTGCAATGCGAAGTTTCTTCTCGAGCGCGCGGAGCACGCCGACGTAATCCGTGTTGCAACCGTAGAGCGAGCCGTCGCGTTGCACCACAACCGTATTCACGGCGCCAATGTCCGCGGCCAGCCGCTCGCATTCCTTCAAATACTTGAGGATGGTCTGTTTGTGCGGCAGCGTCACGCTGAAACCCTTGATCCCAAACTCTGGCACGGCCGCGAGAAAATCTCTCAACTGATGAACCAGAAATGGGAGATAGACAGCGTCCACCTTGCGCGCGACGAAACCCGTGTTGTGCAGCAATGGCGAAAGCGAATGCGCGATGGGATCGCCGATCACGCCGTAGACACGCGTGCGCCGCGTGAGAGCGTGCGCGCGGTAGAGACGCTTCATCTCGTCCAACGAGACTTGACCGGGTGCGGTTGCCTCGGCGACGGGCGCGTATGCCAAGGCGCTTCCCTCCCGCAACGCCAGAATGCGAGCGGGCAAACCCACTTCACCCATTGGAACCGCTACAAAGCTTTTCGAGCGCCGCGCCAATCGTAGCAGGCGGACGCTGTCGGCAATGGTCCGCGCTTTGGCCGCGATCTTCACCGCATCGACTCCGCCACGGGCGGGGGCGTTCACACTTCGAGGCAGCGCGGGGGTGCGCTCAAAGTCATGTACGGAGAGCAACACGCGCGGCGGCACGGCGTACTCGCGGACGGATTCACCCGGCAGCTTGCGCAAGGTTTCCAGTTCCAGATCGCACCACTGGCAACCTGCTTCGCGCGCTTGAATGAGCCAATACAGTTCCCGGTCAACGTTCCCGGCAAATTTTCCTCCGCCCTCGCAGCGACGGCAGGTAGCCAAAAATGTGGC
The DNA here is from genome assembly GCA_041495565.1 of Candidatus Acidiferrum sp. Taxonomy (GTDB): domain Bacteria; phylum Acidobacteriota; class Terriglobia; order Acidiferrales; family UBA7541; genus Acidiferrum. Next base: position 4,999 of record JBGQCW010000120.1, on the reverse strand, counting down.
GCGCTTCGGTTTGTTTTTGCGCAGCCAACCGAGAAATCGCGCGCGTTCGGCGTCGCTGCGCAGCCAATCGAGCCGCAACTCGACGGTCCTGGTTTCCCTCAACGCCGAACGCACCTGCCTGGTCATTTCGGCTGCCGTGGAGGCCGCAACGACCGCGCAAAGGCCCCGTACCCCTGTTCCAAACAGACTCATGCCCCGCCTCTGCTGCCAATCCATTGAAAATACAGCTTGTAGTATGCCGTATCAAAAGTGTAAAGCAACCCTAGCCAAATTGTTGACGAGGGGGGTTGGCCCTGATACTTTCGCTAGGAAACGTCCCCGCACGGCCCTTAGGGCGTGTTTTCGAAGGAGTCATGCAATGCGCGCTAGACTAGCTGCTTTGTCTCTTGTGGTTCTCCTGGGTGCCACAATCAGTTCGGCGCAAAACGCGCCACAGGCTGCCCCGGTTTTGTCTCAAACCGACTTCACTTCGGTGAATTGTTCCGGTTTCGTCACGGACCAGAAAGTGCCCGACGGAATGCGGCTCATCTCTGGAGAGCAATCCAATTACAAGATTACGTTTGGGCGTGGTGACCGCGTATTTATCAACCGCGGCCAGGACAAGGGTGTCCGCGTCGGCGACCGGTTCTCGGTTGTGCGGCCAGAGGTGGATGCCAATGCAGTGCAGTGGTTCAAGTGGCAGACCAAGCTCATGAAGGCCATGGGCACCGCCTATACGGATGCAGGGCAAGTGAGGGTCGTTAACGTTCAACCAAAGGTCTCCATCGCGGAGGTCACTTTTTCCTGCGGGTATATGCAGAGGGGCGACATCCTGCAACCGTACCAGGACCGTCCAGCGCCTCCCTTCAAGGACCCCGCAGCCTTCGACCATTTTGCTCCGGTAAGCGGCAAGCCTGTGGCCATGCTAGTCGCGGGAACGGACTTCACACAGATTTTCGGTAGGAACCACACGATCTACGTAAACCTCGGGACCAAGCAGGGTGTAAAGATCGGCGATTATTTCCGCGTGTTCCGCTATCAAGGTTCGATGGCCGAGACGGTGCCGCAGACCAGAGGGTATCAGTACACCATGTATGGTTTCGGGAGCGCCCCGGCGCGCTACGAGTGGAATGATCTTCCCCGTGAAGTGCTTGGCGAGGGCATCGTCATCAACGTCAGCAACAATTCATCTACCATGCTGATTACCTACAGCACGATCGAAATCTATGCGGGCGATTACGTCGAGATCGAATAGGCTCCCGGCATTCTGTTGAATGATTCAGGCCCGTGCGGAAGAAGCCGCGCGGGCCTTTTTCATTGAACTTTGGCTGTTTCATCCTCTTCATCAAATCTGCGGACCCGTCTTTAGGTTTCTCCAAGCTGCTGATGGTCCGAAAGAATCTCGCAGGTAAAGCCAAAGAGGCGCGCTTCGGGGTCGCGCCATGCCTCACGCCGCAATCCCGCTTTCCGGCAGGCCTCCTCCAAGAACTGTTCGCGCGTCAGGTGATGTTCGATAGCCACCTGCGGCAAGAGAAGCCCACGGTGTGCGTGGAGCACCAGCAGCAAGCCATGACGCCCGATCTCAATCGCTTCCGCGGAGATCGGCGCCGGCAGTGAAAGCAAAGAGATCTCCATCGTGAGGTCGCCGAGCTGGTCCGCCCGCATGGGGGCAAACCGCGGATCTTCCAAAGCCGCGCTGGCGGCGCAGCGGACGATCGCTTCGCCCAAAGATTCATCTGGTTCAACGACTCCGATGCAACCTTGCAGGCGCCCACGAAGGTGCAGTGTCACGAAGACACCACGGCGCTCCGCGAATATTCCGTCACTAGGAATTCGCTCAGGGAGCTTCCGGCGGGAAACGGTTTCAACGACGGCAGTGCGCGCGAGTTGCAGCGCGGAGCGCCTGTCTGTTTCAGAGAGGGACGGCATCCTGAGACTTCTTGCGCGCCTCGAGCATGCGGAGCCGGCGGCGTTGCTTGATGCTGTCGTCCACGTGGCTCCAGAAACGCCGGAAATACTGCGCGGCGGAAACCAGCGCGCTGATCACAACCAGCCAGAGCAACATGAGCGCCAGCGGCTTCAAGGACGGGTGGCGCGCACCGACGATCAGCACCGCCACGGCGCACACCTGCAGCACCATCTTCGTTTTTCCAAGTGCAGAGGCCTCGATCGTAAACCCTTCCGCCGAGGCGATATTCCGCAAACCGAGAACCGTGAATTCACGCCCGATGATGATCACCACCATCCAGGCGGGAACAAGCTGCATGGCCACCAGGGAAACGAACGCAGCCGAGATGAGCAGCTTGTCTGCAATTGGATCGAGCAGGATTCCGAGGGTTGTTACCTGCAACCGCCGCCGGGCTAGATACCCATCCGCCCAGTCCGTCGCTGCCGCCATGAGCAGGATCAGCACCCCCCAAACCTCGAAGTGCATGGTGTAGCCCCAGAGCTCGACGTTGGGACTGCGGGTCAGCAGGATTACAATGAGAACGGGAACGAAAAAGATCCGCAACAGCGTCAGTGAGTTAGGAAGATTCATGAGCGCTTGACGGCGGGGTGCCGCCCCTGCGGCTTCAGCCACCGCAGTTTTACTATAGACTTCGTGTAAGGATGCGTCAACGCCTCCGGTCGCGCTCGGGACGCGCCTTGGGCTGGCCTAGGTTGGTGCCTGGATTGACGAAGATAGGTACTCCAGGGTTAACAAATGCCAGAAACTGAAATGGAAAAAAGCGATACTCATTCGTAAAACCGCTGCTGCAAAGCTGTGCAAATGTGAAAAGCGCATCCCATCGCTGATGCGGCCCAATCAGGTGTCATGGAAGGTTGGAAATTCATTTAACGCATTTGTTTTCAGCTATTTAGAAAGATGCACTTTTCGAAAATCTCTGCACATTGTTGCCTCAGTGCGAAGCACGTAAGTGAGGCTGCTGGAGTTTCCACAGTGTTTTCCACAGAGTGTGTCACCGCTTGTCTCTTGGAAAAGCTATCCCGAACGGTCTGCGAAATCGCTAAAAACAAAGGTTTTTCGTGGCGTTACCCGAAAGTTACCACTGCGAGGATTTGCCCGCACGCACTAGATCGCTCGCGGGCCGCGCAGGAGCCGTATGGGCAGCAGGAACAGCGCACTGAGCAGACCGAGAACCCCGTGGACGGCGATCCCAACGACGCGAAACGGAAGCGTCAGTAACCACACGATCGGATACAGCACTAGAGCAAGCAACGCGAGCGGCCAACACAGGATGAACAGGATGATCCAAAGGAAGAAAGCAGCCATGGCAACCTCCCTAAGTTTGACTCCAAAGCGGTCGACGGTTCAAGCGACCGCAAAGGGATCGAGCCTCAATCTATACTACGAGAGAAGCCGCCGGGAAGTTTCCTTCACGGCGAAGTCGTTGAGACGAAGGCGCTTGGCGATGGATGCCGGCACCTCCGCATCGAGAAGCATGTGCGAGTCCTCCACTTCAGAATGAAGAACGCGTCCGAGCGCGTGAATCAACGCCAGTGTACGCCCTTCCGCCAGCGGCAAGCGCATCGAAAGCGTTACGACAGGATCGGTAGGCATTTCGGCGTCCATGCGCCGCAGCAATTCGTCAATACCCTCGCCCGTCAGGGCGGACACGAGCACCGCAGAACCTTTTGCGCCGGCATTTCTTCCTGCGCCACCTACAATGGTGTTTCGTTCCTCCGGATCGAGCCGATCAATCTTATTCAGCACGCGCAATGTGGGGCGGCCGGTGACCCCAAGTTCCCCCAGAATCTTTTCGACTTCCTCTTCCAGTTCCTGGTGATGCGGATTTGATACATCACTCACGTGGAGAATCAGCGCCGCTTCCTGCACCTCTTCCAGCGTCGCGCGAAAAGCGGTCAACAGTCCCTTCGGCAGATCGCGAATGAATCCCACGGTATCGGAAACCAGAACACGCCGGTTCGAGGGCAGCCGTAGCGCGCGGATCGTGGGATCAAGCGTCGCGAACATCCTCGAGGAGACCAGCACTTCGGCGCGGCTCAGCGCATTGAACAACGTGGACTTGCCCGCGTTGGTGTACCCCACCACGGCAATCGTTCCAAGCGGCACGGCATTTCGCGCTTCGCGGCGCAGCGCGCGCTGTTTGCGCACCTCCTCGATGGCCCGCTGGATTTTACCCACGCGGTCGCGAATCCGCCGCCGGTCGGTCTCCAGCTTTTTTTCACCGGGTCCGCGCACGCCGATGCGTCCCGCCCCGCCGCCTGCTCCACCCGCGCCGCCAGCCCCGCTCTTTCCGCCGAGGCGTGACATCGCCGTCCCCTTCCCGGTCAGCCGCGGCAACAGATAATTCAGTTGTGCGAGTTCGACCTGCAACTGTCCTTCCCGGCTGCGCGCATGCCGCGCGAAGATGTCCAGGATCAGCTGCGTGCGGTCAATGACTCGGCGCTCCGTCGCTTCCTCGATGTTCCGCTGCTGCATGGGCGACAGGTTGCTGTCGAAAATGATCAGCGGCGCCTTGTGTGCCGTGGCTTCCGCGCGAATCTCATCCAGCTTGCCGCGTCCCACGAGCGTTGCGGGATCGGCTTTGTCGCGCACCTGGAACACCGTTCCAGCAACCTCTGCGCCCGCACTGCGCGCCAGCTCCACAAGTTCGGAAAGCGACTCCCTGCCCTGCTCGCCCGCGGGCATGCCCGGGAAACGCGGCGCACGCTTCCATCCCACTCCCACAAGCAAAGCGCGCTCGGCATTGGAAACTTGATGTTGAGTTTTCGTCACGGAGATAAACCGGGAGTCATCGTGCGGAGGCAAACATTTCTTGCGGGGCTCGGCCCACGACACCATTATACGCTTCTCTCCCAAACCCCGCGACCCGCCTCCAAACCTCAAGAAGGGCATTGACCTATCCGCGTTTGCGCGGATCGGCGGCGGTTGGCAGAACCGGTGCACCAGTGGGAAAATGGATGCATGCGAAAACTATCTATCAGCGCAGTAAGTCTGTTGGCGGCCGGAATGATGCTGCTTGGGACTGCCCGGGCGCAGCAAACCCCGGCAGCG
>JBGQCW010000119.1:0-6330 GCA_041495565.1 Candidatus Acidiferrum sp. | reverse complement strand
GGAAATTCAGCAAGGTGGAATTTCGAGTGCCATCTCCGTAATGTAGAGGGGAAACTGAACGCTGGGCGAGTGGCGGGGAACAGAGAGGCGACCATGAATGGAAATAAGAAACTGTGGAGCGGTGCAATTCTCTTTGCGGTGGCGGCGGGCCTCGTGCTCCTGCCGCAACACGCCGCTTCCCGCCCGCCGCGGGGAATGAACATGGCTCAGTCCGTAGCCGATGAGCCCGTGCCCGCGTACCATGCGCAGGCGCCGCAAGGCGAGCTTCCCGCGACGATGAGCCCTGAATTCTTCACCGACCCCGTCGTGCAGAACGCGTATGCCATCGCCGCAAAAATCAAAAAGGCGCTCTACCAACAGCCCTGCTATTGCCATTGCGACCGAAGTCAGGGACACAAGAGCCTCCTGGATTGCTTTGCCAGCAAGCACGGTGCTGGATGCGGCACCTGTATTTACGAAGACTTCTACACGTTCGAGCAGTCTCGCAAGGGCAAGACCGCTGCGCAGATTCGAGCAGGGATCATCAAGGGCAAATGGCAATCGGTCGACGCCGCCAAGTATCAGCAGCCTTTACCGGCAAAGTAACGCGCTGGATTGGCGATTGGACTGCTGAAACATTCCTAAAAAGCTCTTCGCCGCGAAACGAAAAACACTGATCCGTGGCTGGCGCTTTGGCTCACGGCTTGCCGAGGGTTGACGAAGGACGAGCAAACGATTACCAACTTCTTTCGCGTAACGTAATTGGCGCTTCATGCGTCACACAGGCAGATCGTCAGGCCGTTGGAATCCATAGCGAGTGGCGGCTGCCGCGGTTGCGCATTTAATCCATACAGGGGTAGATCATGTCAAAGCGACTTCTTTCTGGTGGTTGCATCCTTGCCGTCGTGTGTGTTCTAGCGCTGGCTCTGGCAGGTATCGGCCTGCGGGCCTCGTCCGGCGCGGCGGATAAGCCGAGTTCGTGGGGATTTGAAACGACGAATCTCGATAAAACTTGCAAGCCTTGCGAGGACTTCTACCAGTTCGCCATGGGCGGATGGATGAAGGCCAACCCGATTCCGCCGGAATACTCCACTTATGGCAGCTTCACGCGGCTTGCGGATCAGAACCAGCAGAATCTTCGGCAGATTCTCGAGGATGCCGCCAAGGCTAAGGCCGCCCCGGGATCCAACGAACAGAAGATTGGCGACTTTTACGCCGGCTGTATGGACACGGCGGCGATTGACGCCGCGGGAACGAAGCCGATCGAGCTGGAGCTGGCGCGTATTGCGGATGTTAAGACCATCGCCGACTTAGAGGCCGAAACCGAACGCCTGCAAAGCGTGGGCGTTGGCGCGCTGTTCCGTTTTACGTCGCGTCAGGACCTCAAGGACAGCACCGTAGTGATTGGCGGCGCTTCGCAGGGCGGGCTCGGATTGCCGGAGCGCGAATACTACACGCGCACGGACGAAAAATCGCAGCAGGTTCGCGATTCCTACGTGAAGCACGTTGCCAATATGCTCGCCATGCACGGTGATCCGGCGGACAAGGCTGCGGGGGAAGCGGCGGTTGTCTTGAAGATTGAAACGGCGCTGGCGAACGCGTCGACGAAAAACACCGATCTCCGCGACCCGGAGAAGAACTATCACATGATGGCAGTCGCGGACCTGAAAACACTGACCCCAAACTTTTCCTGGGAAGCGTATTTCAGGGCGGCAGGCCATCCGGAACTGAAACAGATCAACGTCGGACAGCCCGATTTCTTCAAGGGTCTCGATGCGCAATTAACGGCTACGCCGCTCGAGGATTGGAAAACCTATTTGCGCTGGCATTTGCTCAACACCGCCGCGGCGGCGCTTCCGGAGAAATTCGTCGCCGAAGAGTTCGAATTCCGCGGCAAGACGCTGACCGGCGCCAAAGAAATTCAGCCGCGCTGGAAGCGCTGCGTCCAAGCCACCGACCGGACTCTCGGCGAAGCGCTGGGACAGGTTTACGTGCAAAAATATTTTCCGCCTGACGCCAAAGTCCGCGCGCTCGAAATGGTGCACAATCTGATCGCCGCGCTTAACGACGACTTGCAGACCCTCTCCTGGATGGGCCCGCAAACGCGCGCGCAAGCGACCGCGAAACTCAAAGCCTTTGCCGTGAAGATCGGCTACACCGACAAATGGCGCGATTACTCCGCGCTGAAAATCGAGCGCTCTGCCTATCTGCAGAACAGTTTCCACGGAGCGGAGTTTGAGTTCGCGCGCCGCCTGGACAAGATCGGGAAGCCCGTGGACCGCACGGAATGGGGCATGACACCGCCCACCGTCAACGCCTACAACAGCAGCAGCATGAATGAAATCGTGTTTCCCGCGGGCATCCTGCAGCCGCCATTCTACGATCCGAAAGCGGACGACGCCGTTAACTACGGCGGCATGGGCGCCGTCATCGGCCATGAAATCACGCACGGCTTCGACGACCAAGGCTCGAAATTCGACGCCAAGGGCAACCTGAGCGATTGGTGGACTGCAGAGGATCGCAAGAATTTTGACGAGCGAGCAAGCTGCGTGGAAAAACAATTTGACGGTTACGAAGTCGAGCCCGGTTTGCACCAGAACGGCAAGCTGGTTCTGGGCGAGAGCATCGCGGACCTGGGCGGCCTGGCCATCGCCTACGCTGCGTATGAAAAATCACTCGAAGGCAAGCCGCGGCCGAAAGAGATTGACGGCTTCACGGCCGAGCAACGGTTCTTTCTCGGCTGGGCGCAGGTCTGGGGAGCGAATCAGCGGCCGGAGGCGGCACGGCTACAAACCAAAACGAACCCGCATCCGCTGGGGCGCTTCCGTGGAAATGGCCCGCTCTCAAACCTGGCTATCTTCGCGCAAGCTTTCGCCTGCAAGAAGGGCGATGCGATGGTTCGCGAACAGGCTTGCAAGATCTGGTGATAGAGATCGCTGGATCTGCGCGGAAATCCCGTGGTGCTTCGAAAGGCCCGTTTCAGAAATGCATCACGATTCCAGCGCAAAGCTGGAAATTGTTCTGGGACTGGCTGAAGAAACTGGTTCGGACGTAGTTTCCTTCAAGGCGGCCGGAAAAACGGGGATTGAAATGATAATCGGCTCCGCCGCCCAGTTGAATACTGTAGGTGTTCCTGCTGTTCCCCGCGGTTTGCGGCTGTTCGTGAGCTCCGCCAAGGATGGCGTGGACCCAGGGCTCCCATCGCTCGTTCTGCCGCCAGGCAATCTTTGGCCCTGCTCCGTAGATCAGCAACTTCACGTGTTCGCGGTCAAAAATCTCCGGCGCGAAAGCGGCCGAAACGTTCCCCTCGATGGCAAACCAATTATTCGTGAAATACGATACGGAAGTTTTTAGCCCCACGGCGCTGGCGTTGAAGATGGACGAGCGAAACCGAATCCAGTTGAATCCCAAACCTAGCTCCCAGCGGTCAATATCGCTCCGGGAATAGAGAAACTTTGGGTTTGGTGAGGGAGGAGCCGGCTCGGCAGCATCGAGTGGCACGGCCAACACCGTGGCGACATTCGGCGCTTCAAACGCATTCATCGACTTTACTGCTGGAGGGAAAAACACGCCGTTGCCGGTCAGAGAATGGAGCGGCGCCACTCTTATGGCGGAGTCTATCGTAAAATTCCCTGCTACATTCGCGTTGTCGTTCTTTTCGGCGGGCGCGGGTTCCTGCGCCTGCACCGCACACACGCTTCCAAGCACCAGCAACGCTGTTGCAAAAAGCCTCTTCATGATGCTCCCCTCAGAGGGCTGGCCCCACGCTTGGGAATAGCCACCTAGCTACGGTAAACAACACCAAGGCCCTTTGTCTATGTTCTTTCGCGGAAATGGGACAAAAGAGAAAAGGGTCGATAGCTCTTCCCCGGTGGGTCCGTTTCAGGGAGGAATGCGTATCAGCGCCCTTGCCGCAGATAATCGTCCGTCTTGTTCAGCCAATCTTCGCGCGGGGGGTCGAACACGTCGAGGTCGACGGTATCTTCCAGCGCCCAGGCTTCATGAGGCATGTTGGGCGGAATGCAGAGCACTTCACCGGCACGCACAACAATCTCCTTGCCATCGATGGCGAACTTCAGCGCGCCTTCGAGGATGTAGGTCACCTGCTCGTTGTGGTGGTGATGCTGCGGCACATGCGCGCCTTTCTTCATCAGGACCCGTGCCAGCATGATCTTTTCGCCGACCACCATTTCGCGGTCGATCAGGGAATTCAGTTGCTCGCGTTCGACGTTTTTCCAGGCGATGTGTTTCGGTTTGGCAGGGGTGCTCATTTCATTTCTCCATAAAGCTTGGCTGCGTTGTCGTGCAGATACAGGTGCGCCAGTTCGAGCGCTTTTTCTTCCGTGAATGCGCCCTCGGCGACGAGTTCCGCGAGCGCCGCGGCCACCGCCGTCCGAGCGGAGCGCACCGCCAGCCAGAACGTCTCTTCGGCGCCGACGGCATCGTTAAACGGGAAGGCATCCGATGCGAACATGATTTTTTCGGGATAGAGCGAAATCCACTGTTTGAGGATGTTCTTCAACTCCGAAGGATAAACGTAATAACCCATCAGCGAGGAGTCGGTGTAAACGTTTTTCGCCGCGGTCATCCAGATCATGTCCAGCGTGTAAGGGTACCCGCCGTGGATCAATACGAATTTCACATTGCGGTACCGCGGGTCGCGCACCACGTTTTCGAGATTTAGGGGGTTGCCGTTGCGCAGGCTGAAGTGATCACCGATGCCCACCGCGCTGTGAAAATGAACGGGGAGATTCAGTTTTCCCGCCTGATCGATCAACAACCGGAAGACGTAATCCTGAAACGTCCGGTAGTCCTCTTCGGATGGGGCGCCGCCAGAGCGGTACTTGGCATAGATCGCTTCCGCCTTTTCGCGCGGGGGATCGCGGAAATAGAGTGAACGGAAATAGGCAGCCTCAAACTTCATGGCCACGCCGCCCTTTTTTTGGTTATCGGCAAGCGTCCTGCGGACAAATGCTTCATAACCCGCCAGATCACTTGGCAGGCCCTTCGCGCCTTCCTGTTTCATGTAGCGTTGCAACACCTTTTCCTGAAGCGGGATGTAGACACCCACGTCACCGTTCTTGGCGGCTAGATCATGGTTGTCGAATGGAAACAGGAACGAATCGACGAAAAATACCCAGTGAAAGCGTTTCGGATCCAAGTAAGGAGCCAGGGCCACACGATTCGCGAGGCATGTCTCGATATTCATCTTGTCGAGAATGCCGTCCCAGTACGCCGTCCCACCTTCTTTTTCCCACGCTTTCTTCTTGTCGATCAGCCACTTCGCGTGGTCGGGCTTGAAATCGTCATAGGGGTAGCCGAAAAGAGCTTTTGCCGCGGCGACGAACTCCGGATTCGTATCCCGGAGGCGCAGTACCGTGCTCTCGTCCGGGGGTGAAGCCATGGCATCCATGTCCGAATCGTCGGGAAACGTCACGTGAGAGTGGTTGTCGTAAATCGGAATTCGATCGATCTGCTTCAGCAGCCTCTCGTAAGTTTTCTGGACGTCTCCGCTGGCCAGGGGCCTCGCCTGAGCCCGAACTGCGGCCGCGCCAACACACGCTATCAGCAGAGCTGCGACGAAGTGAATCAAATGTTTCATTTTTCCGAATCCCCCATGACTTTCTGCTTACTTCACGACAATAAAAGAATTGCGAAAAGACCGCGGCGCACGTCTCCGACCGATGTAAGTCGGCAAAACTAGCGGGATACCGCCGCGCGCCAATGCGTGGAGACGCGCTGCATGCGCTCCAGCGCCTCCTCAAGCAAGTTCCGCGCGCTGACGAGCGAGAATCGCAAATAGTTTTTGCCACCAGGACCAAATGCCGCGCCGGCAATTCCAGCGACGCCGGCTTCTTCGAGGAGCAGGTTCTGAAGCTCTTCGGCGGAAAGCCCTGTGTCTGCAATATTCACCCACGCGTAGAACGCCCCGTCTGGCACCTGACAGCGAAATCCGGGGATGCGCGCCAGCCCGGCAATAAATTGGTCCCGCCGTTTGCGGTATTCGGTCACCATGGCGTCCACAGCGTTCGTGGAATCGCGCAGCGCCTCGATGGCCGCCACCTGGGTAAATTCCGCCGTGCACGTGAACGTGTTTAGCACCAGCAGATCCATCGCATCGATCACAGGCACGGGTGCCACGGCGTACCCTAGCCGCCAGCCGGTCATGGCAAAGCTTTTGGAAAAGCCATCGATGATGACCGTGCGGTCCGCCATGCCGGGCAGCGCCGAAATGGACCTGTATTCGCCGCTGAACAAGATCCGCGCGTAAATTTCGTCGGAAAGAACCCAGAGATCGTGCTTCACGGCAAGTTCGGCGATTCTCTGAAGAGCCAAATCGCTAAAGACCGT
>JBGQCW010000118.1:0-6354 GCA_041495565.1 Candidatus Acidiferrum sp. | reverse complement strand
CGTATCTCGTTGCCGGTCACTCTCGCCTCGATAGAGGTTGACTTTTCATGGTAAAAGTATCGCAGAGACACCGACAAGCGGCAATCTGCTCTGCACCGTGCCTCATGAATATCTTCCCAAGGAGTCTCGGACATGCCCAAGCGCAAGAAAACCAAGAAACCTCTGTCGGTGGCGGATTTCTGTGGCGAAGGGGAACCTTATAGCGAGGTCATCGTGAAGATCTCCATTCGCGTCCTCGGCGCGGGGATCACCCGATCGCGGGTCGCAGTCAATGTCTATCCTGATCCCGCGCTGGAACCCATGGCGATAAAGTCGCTGCAGGGTCTGGAGGTAGAGCAGTACGGCATCAACGAGCACGGCGTCTTTGGTGCATGTCTATTGAAAAATTTTAGCGGCTGGGCGGACTTGGAAAAGGACTATCCACGGATCGCTGAAAACGGGGAGGGCAGGTATGACCAGGAATGCTTGAAGGCCATGAACGCTTATATCAAGGAGTCCGTCGACTGGGCACTTGCGATCAACAAACAAGGAATGGAAGAAGCGGCCCGGCATTCGCCTGAGTCAGGAGGCAAAGACTTGGTGATGTGAATCTGAAGAGCGCCCTTGCGTAAACCGCTGCGCCTCATAGCTTTAGCGGAGGAATCTGCATTTGGTTTGCGGCGCAAATTAGTTTGCGCCGCAGTCTAGTTTGCGGATGGCTGATTTTGGTTTGTAATGCAAACTAGACTGCAATACAGACTAGATTGCGATGCAGACCGGATTGAAACTCTACTCCGTCTCTGCTTCCGGCACGTCTTCCTTTACCACTGCTCTTAATTCCCGTCGCACGACGTCCGATGAGAAACCGGCGCGCAGCAGGCTGCGATACATGGAGGCCATTTTCTTTTCGTCGATTTCGCCGCGAAAGGAACGCAGCTTGCGCTCGATGCGCTGGCGCACCATGGCGCCCTCGTCGGTGGACTTGGCAGTTTCCTCCAGTGCCGCCTCGATATGCCGGTCCGGAATCCCTCGCCCCCGCAAGTCGCGCGCAATGCGAAATTTTCCTTGCTTGCGCGATTCGGTCCGCTGGCGGGCGAACTGCTTCGCATACCGCGCGTCATCGATCAGGCCGTTTTCTTTCAGGCGAGCCATCACGAGTTGAACGAGCAGTTTGTTGTCGCTGCGCCGCTCGAGCTTTTTCTTCATTTCATGCACCGAATGCGCCCGCCGCGCCAGCGCCCGCAACGCCACATCGTACAGTTCTGCTTCGGTTTCAAGTTGGCGCGGCTTGCCAAACATGGAGGAAGCATAGAAGCAATGAAGTGACGAAGTAAAGATACACGCGGAGGGAATGGCGAGTGGCTAGTGGCGAGCGAAGAAGAAGCTTAACACAGAGGGCACGGAGGTCGGAGCACGGAGGGCCCAGAGAAGAGGGAAATTCCAATCAGAGGCGAGTGGCTAGTGGCGAGAGAAGAGGCTGACAGTCGACAGTTGAAAATTGAAAGGAAGAATCGCAAGGAAGTCGAAACGCAGAGGCGCAGAGAGCTCTGAGATTGCGCAGAGAAGAACCCAAAGAGTGGGCTAAGACAGATGGAAGGATTATTCTTGATGGAGCAACTGGAAAAGCGGCAGCAGGGCTCCCGCACTCCAAACTACTTGCGGGCGAAGCGCTCGAAGTCGACCATTTGACGCTCCATCTCCTCGCGGGCGGAGTCGGAGGCGGAGCGAATACCCTGAATGCGCAGCTTGAATTCGTCGGCGTTGGACGCACGCGCCAGAGCTTCATCGAGCGTAATGAGCTGCTTGGTGTAGAGATCGAAGAGCGATTGATCGAAAGTCTGCATGCCGTACTGGCTGGTTCCGGCAGCGATGGCGTCGTGAATCAAACGCGTTTTGTCCGCATTGATGATGCAATCGCGGATGTACCCGGTGGCGATCATGATTTCGACGGCGGGGACGCGGCCCTTGTCATCCGCGCGGCGCACCAGGCGCTGCGAGACGACCGCTTTCAACGTGGCGGCAAGCTGCAAGCGAATCTGCTTTTGTTCCGGCGGCGGGAAGACCGCGATAATACGCTGAATCGTTTCCGTGGCGTCGAGAGTGTGCAGAGTGGAAAGCACGAGGTGGCCGGTTTCCGCGGCGAGCAACGCGGTGGAAATCGTTTCGAGGTCGCGCATTTCGCCGACCAGAATCACGTCGGGGTCCTGACGCAGAGCAGCGCGCAGCGCGGTGGAAAAATTCGCGGTGTCCACTTCGACTTCACGCTGATTGATGAAGCTCTTCTTGTCGCGGTGCAGGAACTCGATGGGGTCTTCGATGGTGATCAGATGGTCGGCGCGGTTGGCATTGATGCGGTCGATCATGGCCGCCAGCGTGGTGGACTTACCGGAACCGGTGGTTCCCGTAACCAAAACCAGCCCGCGCTGTTCCTCGCAAATTTTGGAGATTACGGAGGGGAGGTTTAATTCTTCCGTGGTGCGAATCTTTGTCGGAATAACGCGCAGCACCATGCCGACGTTGCCGCGCTGCTGAAAGACGTTGACGCGGAAACGGCCCAGGCCGGCAACGCCATAGGCCATATCCAATTCCGCCGTTTCCTTGAACTTTTGCTTCTGGCGGTTGGTCATCATGCTGAAGGCCATGGAGAGCATCTCTTCGGGCGTGACGCGAGGCACATCGGTGAGCGGGGCGAGCAAGCCGTCTATGCGCAGGTACGGGTGATTGCCGACTTTCAGGTGCAAGTCGGACGCTTTGCTTTCGACCGCGCGCCGGAGAAGATCGTCGATGTTGATGGCCATGTCGTGTAAACTCCGCAAGAATGCCGCTAATACGCGACACTAGCACTCAGTAAAAGGTCGAGCAAGCAAGGCGAGCGGCGAGGTTGCGCGCTAGTTAACTGTACGAAAGCAGCGTTCGCTTTTCAGCGGGCAGTTCTCAGTTCGGAGGAGGAGGCGAAAATTGGCCGTTGAAGAGTGAAAGAGTGTAAGTGGGGATTCTTATCTTGGCACTAACACGGCAGTTCGTCAGCCAGAAGACCGACAGGTCAAGACGGAAAAGGGCGCGCAGGAAGTGGAGTACGTCGTCACGCTCGAAGGCAAGCAGGCACGCCCGGTGGCGCGCGTAAAATCCTGAAGACGGCGGCCTGAGACCATCGAGTCCCGGGGTTGCGCCCTTTGGCTCTCTCCCCCGACTGAACCCGCCGGGTTCAGCTTGAAACTACCCGTTTTCGCGGCATTCGGCATCACCGCATTTGCAGTTAGCCGAAATAGACATTCCGCTCCGGGCGCAATATTCACTGCAGTAGTCTATTCCGTGCCGGCTGACGGCCTTGCCCGGCTCCATGGCGCATCCACAGCCGGGAGGTGCGCAGATTCGACGCCTCATTGCTTCCTCTCTTCTCGCGCTCAAGCGTATGGCGCCGGCAGTCCATGCTTCACCCGGTGCAAGCGCATTTCGTATTCGAGATGAGTTCTTATGTGAAGGTCCGAGCGGGGCTTCGCGGTGCAAAGCAAAACGAAGCCCGCTTCACGGTCCTGCTGGAAATAAGTCTCGGCATCGCCCGGATCGAACTCGCCGGGCTTTACCAGTTGCCCTGCACAGCTCAGACAACGACCCTGATGACAGATGGCCGGGAGAAACACCCCGGCTGCCTGTGCCGCATCCCAAAGATGCTCATTTCTACCAGCAGATAGAGTTCGCACGCCGAGCGGGGTGCGGAGCGTCACTCGAAAAAAGTCGCGGGATCGTTCGTCGTTGCTCATCAGCCGCGTCTCGGCGCAAAGTCTGCCGAATGAAACCCGGTCTTACGGGTTGTAGAAGCCGCGATTCTTGCTGTAAGGGGCTTCCCCGGGCTCGCCTCTGCGGAAGTGGCCCGAGGGGACCGACTTGCCGTCACGCTCATGAGCCAGCAGCTCGATGAACCACGCCTCGTGCTCGATCTCTTCGTTGAGAATTCGAGCGGCCATGTCATAGGTCCGCGGGTCTTTCCCGAATGTCACGTCGCACACCGCGCTCCAACTGCGGATCGCGCATCGTTCCGATTCGAGAAGCAGCGTGAGAATATTGACCACCGTGGGAGGATCCGGAAGCTTGGCCGCCGGACAACCCGCCTGGTCGTGGAAGGCTTTGAGGTCATTGGGCAAATGGCCTCCAAGCTCGTAGATCCGCGGCACAATCAGTTCCCAGTGGGCCCGGTCTTCGAGCCGCGCGTCTTCGCAGATCTCCTTGTAGTCTTCGTAGCCGGCAAGGTTCATGCGAAGGATCGTGTAGTAGTAATAGGTGCTTGCAAATTCCGCTGCTGCGTTGGCGATCAACATTTTTATGAGTTTCTCGACGTCCACACCCCGGGCGCGAATCACTTCCACGCCCACTCGCTGAGTCACATCTCCGTGCTTCACCGAATCACCTGTAGCCATTTGACTCCCTCCTACTCCGAAACTAGGCGGATCCGATCGAAAGGTCTAATCCGGAATTTCCGATTTCAACTTTACATCCTTATTGCCGATTTTCAAATCGGAAATCCGGAGTAAGAGTGAAAACAAGAGAGAACCGGAGTGTCGAAAAGCTGGGAAGAAGGTGACTTGGCCAATGGGCCGTCAGGCTTTCTTCAAGTATAGGGAATCGTAGAGCAAGCCGGCCACAAATCCTCCGGCGAGCGGACCAACCCAGTACACGCCGTGATGAGCCCAGTGCGTCGACGCCAATGCAGGCCCGAACGCGCGTGCAGGATTAAGCGCGCTGCCAGTGAAGGGGCCCGCGACGAGGATGCCCAGCGAATAGGTCAGGCCAATGCCAAAGCCCGCGATGGAACGAAACGCGCCCTTTTCATCTACCGCCGTGGCAAAGACCACGAGCACGAGAAAGAAGGTTGTCACCGCCTCGAGCGAGATGCCAGCCCACACGGGAAAATCTCTCGCCAGTTGCGGCACGCCCAGTGCAACCGCGCGCCAGGTCTCTTCTGGAACTACAGTCCTCAGTAAAAATGCAGCGGCAGTCGCGCCGGCAAGCTGCGCCGCCCAGTACAGGAAAGCGTCGAGTGTGTTCACGCGCTTCGTGACCCAAAAGCCGATGGTCACGGCGGGATTGAAGTGTCCGCCGGAAATGTGCCCCATCGCGGAAACCATAATCGCGATCGCCAGTCCATGCGCCAGCGCGATACCGAGAAGGCCGAGCCCTCCCGTGCCATGCAAGTATTGATCCGTGCAGACGGCGCCCGCGCCGAAAAAAATCAGCGCAAAGGCGCCCAGAAATTCCGCTGTCAATTTTTGCGATGTGCTGTACATCGAAGATCCTCCGTGCAAGGAAAGGAAAGCGCGCCCGATTCGAACGGCTGCATTCTAGCCGGAACTGAACGCCATACGCCAGCCCCTGCGAAGGAGTTTGAGATTTGATCGAATCAGCGCGTGGCGGCGCTGACGGGGGCGTTGACCGGCGTGAGCCAGTTGTGGCGGTCCGGCTTGCTGCCGCTGGTTATGGCGAAGAATTCTTCCTGGAGCTTGCGGGTGACAGGGCCGGCGACGCCTTTGCCGACTTGAATGTGGTCCACCGAGCGGATTGGCGTAACCTCGACGGCCGTTCCCACGAAGAACACTTCGTCGGCGATATAGAGCATTTCGCGCGGGATCACATTTTCCTTCACGGGAATGTGCAGATCTTCCGCCAGCTTCACGATGGCGTCGCGGGTGATGCCCGGCAAAATGCTGGTGGCCAGCGGGGGCGTATAGAGTATTCCGTCGTGAACCAGGAACACGTTCATGCCGGAGCCTTCACTGACGTGCCCGCCGGTATCGAGAGCGATGCCTTCCGCATAGCCGTTGAAGGAGGCTTCCATGCGAATGAGCTGCGAATTCATGTAATTGGCCGCGGCCTTGGACATAGCGGGCAGCGTGTTTGGAGCGATGCGCGTCCAGGAGCTCACGCCCACGTCGACCCCCTTCGCCAGCGCGTCAGGGCCGAGGTACGCGCCCCAGGTCCAGCAGGCCATATAGATGTCAATCGGCGAACTCAGGGGATTCACTCCCACCTCGCCGTAACCGCGCAAGACGATCGGCTTGACGTAGCAGGAGTTCAACTTGTTCGCGCGAACGAGCTCGGTGGCGACGTTGCAGAAGTCATCGATGGAATAAGGCAGCTCCATGCGATAGATGCGCGCGGAGTTGATGAGGCGCTGCATGTGCTCGCGGAGGCGGAAAATGGCCGGGCCCTGCTTCGTCTCGTAGCAGCGGATGCCCTCGAAGACTGCGGAGCCATAGCTGACCACGTGAGAAAGTACATGCAGCTTGGCGTCGTCCCAGTTGATCCACTTTCCGTTGCGCCAGATTTTCTCGGTCGCCTGAATCGGCATAGATGCTCCCTGTTCGATGGTGCCACTCGCGG
>JBGQCW010000117.1:0-6381 GCA_041495565.1 Candidatus Acidiferrum sp. | reverse complement strand
GAAAATACACACCGAAGGCGGGCGCGAAGCGAAAAGCGGCTAGGCGTGCTTGCCGAGAATCGCGGCGAGCTCGTCGCGAACAACATTCACCACCTGCTGGTCCGGCGAAAGCTGCAGCATGACTTCGCTGCCGATGGCCTTCGCCCGAATGTTCGCGAGTAGCTCGTCGGCCACGCCGACGTTGACGTCGCCTTCGAGCAGCGCCTCGCGAATTTCTGCGAGCGCAGCATCAATGTGCTCTTCGGTGAGCTTGCCCTGCCCGCGCAGGTTCTTGAACGTGCGCTGCAGCTTCTCTGTCAGATTCTCAAACATGGCTCGTACGAATTCCCCATAAGTGTCCCCTCAAGAATAGCAGGGCGGAGCGGGAGAGGGTATGCGCGGGAAGCGTCGGTGGGTTGGCACGTTGGAAGTTGAAACGTTGAAGGGAACACTCACCCGGGGAAGCGTATCGGAAGTTGGAACACACGGCCTTTAGAGCTGATTACCCGGGTTTGTGTTTGGCGCTGTGGCCGAGGGCTACCAGAAAAATGGCGCTTTTGACTTCGGCGTGGGGAGAGAAGAAGCGGGTGACGTCGTCGTCGAAGAAGGTGAGGCCGGTGGCGCCCAGCCGCTGCGCATAGGCCGCCAGGTAGAGTTTGCCGCCAAGAATGCCCGCTTCGAGTTGCACGACGCGATAGCCACGATTGCCGAAGCGCTGCAAAATGGGCTGCAAGTTCGCAAGGAAAAAAATGTCCACCGCCGCGTCGGCGGGCAGCTCCTGCTGCAATCCCAAGTAACCGGCATCGGCGCGGAAATTTCCCTGCTTCAGGCACTCGAGCACGCCGCGGCTGCGGTGGAAGACGTAGGCTCCGGGCGGGAGCCCTTCGACGGCGTGCACGATCAAGTAGAGATCACTGAGCTGCGCTCCCTGCGGATCGAGGAAATCTGCGGGCACACCACGAGTGGCACGGTCCAGCATGGTGGAAAGCTGCGCCAGGGTGATTGGGCTCCGGGCGAATTTGCGGGCGGAACCGCGCCGCTGGATGACTTGCTCGATGGGGTCGCGCGGCATCTCCGCATCCGACAAAGACGCGAGCTGAATTGCTGCGCCTGCGGGAGGAGGGAAATCTGTTTTCGGAGTGTGGCCGCGCCACGCCTCCACTTCCTCGGCCGAATCGAGCGAAGAGGCCGCGTGCATCTCCCGCATGAGCGGATAATCCACCTCGCGCTGAGAGAGCGGGACGGTTTCGAGGCGAAGTGGGGAGATTTCCGCAGGAGATTGCGGCGGGAGAGCTGCGACGTGGCCGAGGGCTACGAGGGAGAAAGCCACTTCACGCTGAGGGTCGACATCTAGCAGGCGGTTGACCTGCGCGTCCACGAAGCCGCACACCACCTTGGCCGGCAGCCCCAGGGCGGTGGCGACTGCCAGCAGGTTCGCGAGCAGAGTGCCGTTGTCCCAACCGAAATGGCGATAAGTACGAGCCTGATATTTCCACGCGTTGCGCCAGTAGGTGCAAGTACAAACGATGGTCAGCGGCGCGTGGGCGATGGCGAATTCACCGGCGGTGGCTGCAAGCAGGACGCGGCGATAATCACCGGCGCGCAGCCGGCGCAGGCCGAACTCTGCGGGAGCGAAGTGATAGACGCCGGCCTGGAGGTTCGCCAGGTCGCCGCAAACCAGGTAAAGCTCGACCTCGTAAAGCGCGCCGGTGCAGGCTGCCGCGCGAAAGTAGATTTCGCCGCCGGAATAGCTTCTCTTGCGCGTAATGCCAGCGGAGAGGTAGAGGAGTTGAGCCACCGCCTCCAGATCGGGAGCCGCGTTGGTCTGGGCGGGGACGCTCTCGGCGATTGCGGAGAGCGCCGCGACCCCGGTCTGGCGCACCTCGCCGGGCAAGCGCAACGGCTCGAGCGTCGGATAAATCTTGAACG
Source organism: Candidatus Acidiferrum sp. (assembly GCA_041495565.1). Taxonomy (GTDB): domain Bacteria; phylum Acidobacteriota; class Terriglobia; order Acidiferrales; family UBA7541; genus Acidiferrum. The sequence continues at coordinate 4,473 of JBGQCW010000117.1, read as the reverse complement.
GCAGAGGCTGGTTGCTCCAGTCCATGAAATGGGTGTTGGCGCGGATGCTGATGTAGGAATGTTTTGTGGCTTCGTGATAGTTCCAGGCAGCGTCAGAATTGCGATTGTCAGTCATGGTAACGATGAGCTGTCATCGCCGTCGAAATAAAGCATATCAGCTTGTGGCGTCGCGACGTTTGAAAGTGAATCGCCCCTGACTGAGGACGCACAACGCTGTGGTAGACTACCGCCGTTCGCGCACGTCCTGCCCGCACGGGACCGAGATCATCGTAGGGAGGCTCTTCCAGAATGCGTTCCTCCTGCTTGCGTGTCGTCTGTCTCCTCCTCCTCATCTCTGGCACGGCCTACGCCCAAACGGCTGTCGAAGGCACAGTGCATGACAGTTCGGGCCGCGTCGTAGCCAAAGCGTCCGTCTCTCTGCAACATCAGGACGGCGGAACTGCTCTAACCACTGTCTCGGACGGCGATGGAAGGTTTCGTTTCTCGGGCGTGGAAGGCGGGGCCTACATACTGCAAGCAGAGGCTGCGGGCTACTTCAAGACCACTTACGAGTTTGTGCTGCGCCCGCGCCAGCCGATTTCGCTGAACGTCGATCTGCAAGGAAAAGAAACAGTGCGGCAGAAGGTCGAGGTTCAGGCCAACTACCTGACCGTCGATCCTGAGAAAACCGGGAGTTCTTACACGTTCACGCGGCAGGACCTCGAACGGCTGCCTGAGCCAATGCTGGAGAGCACGAACGACCTGGTCAACAACCTGATGCCCGGCGCCAGCGATAGCCACGACAATTTTTTGGCCGTCCGAGGGACGGAGTTCTCTCTGCACGAGTTCGTCAACGGAGTCTCTTTCCTGGATAACGCGCAGCCGCAATTCTCCCCCGGCGTGAGCCCGCAAATATTCGAAACCGTGGACCTGATGACCGGCGGCTTCACGCCCGAATACGGCAACCGTTTCGGCGGCGTGTTGGACATCACGACGCGATCGGGCGCCGAGCTCGCGGGGCACGGCGACGTGAATTTCCGCGGCGCCACGGTGGATAATTACGATTTCAACGCGGACTACGGCGGGCAAACAGGCAGGCTCGGCTACTACTTCTTCGTGGACGGATTCTCATCCGGCCGCTACTTGGATCCACCCGAGCCGAAACAGCTTTTTGACTTCGGAAAAGGGTCGCGGGCCACGGCGCAATTCGACTGGCGCGCCGGAAGCAGTGACTCGATCAAGCTCCTCCTGATGGGCTCGGGCGCGAATGTTCAGCAGCCCAATATTACCGAGGACCAGGCAGTCGGCCGCGATGCGCAGCGGCATCTTCGCCAGTACACGGCGATCCTCGGCTGGTTGCATACTTTTTCGCCGCAAACGCTGCTGCACACTTCGGTCTACGAACGCACGAGTTCCGATCAGGTTTTGCCGACGAGCGACCCGGTCACGCCGCTTTCCTCTGCGTCGCGCTCGGCGTTCACGTTCGGCGTCAAGAGCGATCTCTCGCATTCCTGGCGCGGACATTTTTTCAAGGCGGGGATTGATTTCGTCCGGCTGCGCGAAGGCGAAAGCTTTTTCTTCGACAGCCGTGGTGACCCGGATGTCTTCCCTCCGTTCCACGGCTGGGGCAAGGGCGGGCAAGCCAGCTTCTACTTGCAAGACCACTTTTCGCCCATTCGAAACCTGACCGTGGATCTGGGCGTTCGCTACGATCACTTCGACCTCGTTGACGCGGACCAGCAAGCCAGCCCGCGCGTTGGCGTCGCTTACCACGTCAACAAAACGAAGTCGGTCATTCACGCCGCCTACAATCGCTTGTTTTCGCCGTCACCGATCGAATACTCGCTGCTCGCCAGTTTTATCGGTAACAATGCCGTCGATCCGGCCCAGCGCGTCGGCAACGTGCGTCCGTACACGCAGCACTACTACGAAGTGGGTTGGTCGCAGGAAGTTGCGCCGCGTGTAAGCCTGGAACTCAATGCCTATCTGCACACCGGCCGGAACAGTTTCGAAAACCACGAAATCTCGATCTCCCGGATTTTTGTGCCCATCAATTTCGATGCCGCTCGTTCGAAAGGCATCGAGTTCGTTGCGAATATGCGTCAGCTCGAGCGCCTGGGAATTTCCGGGCGTTTTCAGTACGCGCTGGCAAAGACTTATTTTTACGGCCCGATTACCGGAGGCTTCGCCGGCGATGAACCGCTGGTCGCGGGCGAAAAAATCATTCCTGCCTTTGACCAGACGCACACCGGCACCGCGCAGATTTTTTATCACAACCAGTGGCGCGGATTTTGGGCGGGCAGCGCGATGCGCTACGGCAGCGGCACGATCGTCGAACACGGCCCGCGCCTGCCGCAACATTTTACAGCGGACCTAGCGACGGGACTGATGCTCTGGAAAACCGAGCCACACTACTTGGATCTGGAATTCAACATCACCAACATTAGCAACAGCATCTACAAAATCGCCAAAGAGAGCGAAGAGATTCCCATCCAATACGCACCATCGCGCACGGTGGGCGGCAGCTTGAAATTTCATTTCTAAGCGCGGGTCGCTGCCTGTCCCGCCGCGTCCACCAACTCCTGTCGAAAATCCGCTGAAAAAAGGTAGGCCAACACTCGGTTGATTTCTGAAACGCGCCGTGCGCAGCCTGGGTTACAGCGGGCTTGCTCAGAAATTCGTGGTGGGCGGTTCGCTAGCTCTTCGGCGACCAGGCCGAAGCGATGAGGTCTTGAGAAAAAGCCGGCGGCACTTGCTTGAAGCAGGCGTAGCGATAGAGCGCCGCGTTGAAGACGCCCTGGACGGCGGACATGAAAACCGAGAGCATGAGGAAATAAAGAATCATCAAGACCGTGCCGATAAGCAGGCCCTTGATCCCGCCGAGAACCATCGCGGCGAACCATAGACCGATGCCGGGTAGCATGAGAACCAGCGAAACCATGCTGAGACTGAAGCCTCCGATGACTTTTTCGCCCCACGTGTCGCGGAACAGCTTCGAGGAGCGCTTGAAGGCTTCGATCGGCGAGAGGTCCTCGAAAGCCAGGACGGGAACGACGAAGTAGCAGGCCAGCGTCCAAGCGATGCCGATAATGCGCATGATGAGGCGGCCGATGAGACCCAAGCGCTCTTCGAGGGTGCGCAGGATGACGCCGACGGTGGCTGCGACGAGCGCCCACTGAAGAATGGTGCCCTTGCGCGCCCAGGCCAGCTCGATGCCGTCACGGAACGTCCACGTGCCGCCCATCAAACGGCTATTGGCGACGCCGACGAGCGCCACGTTGAAGAAAACCATCACAAAATAGTTGGAGACGTACAGAGTGAATATGCCAAGCAGGAAAATAGGGGACTGACTCGGATTGAAGCGTTCCCCGGAGGCCGCCGCTGAAGCGAATGCCGGCATCATTACGAGTGTGCCGCCTGTAGCGATGATCGCGGTGACGATCAAACAGGCGATGGCCGAAAAAACCGGGAACAGCATCAGTTGCTTGTCGGAACGGAGAATGGCAAAGCTCTGCTTAACGAGCTCCCAACTGCGAGAAAACTTACCCATCACACCCTCCCACACAACGGAAACGAAGGAACTGTGACCCGCGGGAAAGTGTAGCGCAAGGCAACGTCCGTCCCAATAGTACGTTCGATGCACTCCCTAAGGACAGGTAATGGATTCGACAACAGGAAGGCTGGGGACTGAGAATGCCGTTGTAATAGGAAGCCTGAAGGAAAAACCCCACCCTCGGCGTCTTAGATCAGAGCATAAGATGCAACACGGCGTAGAGGATGATCGTGAGACCTGCGAGGATCAATAACATTTCCGTAAGCAAGTTCGTCGCGCCATCTTCGCCATTCCTCAATTTCCGGATCCGGAAGGCATACCAGATGTCCAGAATCACTAAGAGTCCTATAGCTATGGTGCCAGCGAATCGAAACCAACCGCGGACGGCGACTATCACGAGGCTAACGAATACAAGAATGATGACGGTTGTCACCATCCAAACGATGGCCATCAGGATCGAGAAGAGACATCCCAGATAATTCTTTGTCGCGGGGTTCAATCCTGTCACGTGCTTCCCCTCAACGGAGATGCGTATCAAACCACGCAACGGTGCGGCGGGTGCGGTCGCGCAGATGCTCGGGCTTCACGAACATGTGGCCTTCGTGTTCGTAGACGACGAGCTGGGTTTCGACGCCGAGGGTCTTGAGGGCGTGCCAGAATTCGTAGGATTGTGGCGTGGGGCATTCGCCATCGCTGTCGCCGACGATGACGAGCGTGGGCGTTTTCGCGTTCTTGATGAACGTGATGGGTGAGCTTTTCGCGTAGACCTCGGGGTCGTCGTAGACGGACTTGCCGAAAAACGGGATCATCCACTGGTCGATTTTGTTTTCGCCGTAGTAGCTCTGATAGTTGGCGAGGCCGGCGCCGGCCATGGCGGCTTTGAAGCGGTTGGTTTGCGTGACGCCCCACATGGTCATGTAGCCGCCGTAGCTCCAGCCGGT
>JBGQCW010000116.1:0-6435 GCA_041495565.1 Candidatus Acidiferrum sp. | reverse complement strand
TATCACCTGGTTTCCATTCCGCGGCGCGAGAAAGTGCGGCTGAAAGTGCGCCTCTCGGGCAGCGATCCGATTGTCGATTCGCTGGTGCCGGTGTGGCCGGGCGCGAACTGGCTGGAGCGCGAAATTTTCGATCTTTTTGGAATCCGATTCAACGGGCATCCCGATTTGCGGCGCATTCTCCTTCCTGATGATTGGGAAGGCCATCCCTTGCGCAGAGACTATCCCGTCGAGGGCTATCGTGACGTGCCAAACACGGGCGAGCTTTTCAGGAAAAGCTCCACGCCATGACCACCGTCGAAACTGCCATCGGCACAGCGAAAACCATGGTCCTCAACATGGGGCCGCAGCACCCGTCGACGCACGGAGTGCTGCGTATTCTGCTGGAACTCGACGGGGAGACGGTGGTGAAGGCGGTCCCTGACCTCGGATATCTGCATACCGGCATCGAGAAATCCTGCGAAGACAAGACTTATTCACAAGCCATCACACTGACGGACCGAATGGATTACCTTAATCCACTGGGGAATAATTTGGTTTATTGCCTCGCCGTGGAAAAGCTTCTCGGCCTGGAAGTGCCCAAACGCGCGCAGTACATCCGCGTGATGATGGTCGAACTGCAACGCATTTCTTCGCATCTCGTCTGGCTGGGCACACATGCGATCGATCTGGGCGCGATGTCGGTATTTCTTTACTGCTTTCGCGAGCGCGAAGAGATTCTGAAGATTTTCGAAATGGTTGCCGGCCAGCGAATGATGACCAGCTACATTCGCATCGGCGGGCTCGCCCTGGATCTGCCGACGGGCTGGCGGCAGGCCGTCGAGCGCTTCCTGAAAATGATGCCCAGCCGCGTGGACGAATACGAAGCGCTGCTGACGGAGAACCGCATCTGGATCGGGCGGACCAAGGGTATCGGCTACATCTCCGCGGAAGATGCGATCGCGCTGAGCATGACCGGACCGACGCTGCGGGCCGCGGGAGTGGCTTACGACAACCGGAAAGTGTTCCCATACTCGAGCTACGAAGAATTCGATTTCGACGTTCCGACACGCACGGATTCCGACTGTTACGCGCGCTACCTGATCCGGGTGGCCGAAATGCGCGAAAGCCTGAAAATCATCCGCCAGACGCTGGACAAGATTGCGAATGAGGGCCCCATCCGTGCCGAAGCGCCGGGAGTGATCCCGCCGCAGCGGGAAAAAATGAAGACGGAGATGGAAGCGCTTATTTATCACTTCAAGATTTTCACCGAGGGCTTTTCCCCCGCGCCGGGCGAGGCGTTCGTCACGATCGAATCCCCGCGCGGTGAGCTGGGATGCTTTATTGCCAGCGACGGTTCACCGAAGCCGCTGCGCGCGCATTTTCGCTCGCCGTCGTACATCAATCTGCAGGCACTTCCGAAATTGATCGAAGGTCAGTTGATTGCCGACGTGATCGCCTGTATCGGGACAATCGATATCGTCCTCGGAGAAGTAGACAGGTAATCATGGAACTCACCGCCCAGCTATCGGCGAAGTTTGAATTGCTGCAAAACCATTATCCGGTGAAGCGCAGCGCGCTGATTCCCATGATGATGTATGCGCAGGATGAATACGGCTGCGTCAGCGATGAAATGATCGCGGAAATCGGGAAGCGGCTGGACCTGAACAACGTGCAGATTGAAGAGACGCTGGCGTACTACTCGATGCTGCGCCGGAAGCCGATGGGCAAGCATCACGTGCAGATCTGCACCAACGTGGCGTGCATGCTGAAGGGTGGTTACGCGCTTCTGGAGCGCGCGAAGAAGCGGCTGGAAATCGGCCACAAAGAAACGACGGACGACGGAGTTTTCTCGCTTGAAGAAGTGGAATGCATCGGCGCCTGCACCGGCGCGCCGGCCATGCAGGTGAATTACGACTTCTACGAAAACCTAACGCCCATTAAGTTCGATCGCATCATCCAAGATCTTGACGCCGGCAAGCGCCCCACGCCTGAGCCGGTCATCTCAGGCGCGCTCCACGAGCGGCATCCTGCCGAAACGCCGCTGATCAGCAGGCGCTGGGGCATCAAGGATTCGCACAAGATCGACGTCTACCTGCAGCACGACGGCTATCAGGCGCTGGAAAAAGCACTGAAGCAGATGACGCCGGAAAGCATCATCGATGAAGTGAAAAAATCCAACCTGCGCGGACGCGGCGGCGCGGGTTTCCCCACAGGGATGAAGTGGTTTTTTGTGCCAAAGGATTCGCCGAAGGCGAAGTACGTGATTTGCAACGCGGACGAATCGGAGCCCGGGACGTGCAAAGACCGCCCGCTGATGGAAATGGACCCGCACCAGTTGATCGAAGGCATGATCATTGCGGCACGCGCTATCGGCTCGCATCAGGGCTTCATCTATATTCGCGGGGAATATCGCTACGTGCTCGACATTGTGGATGCAGCGATTGCGGAAGCGTATTCGCGCGGCTATCTGGGCAAGAACATTCTTGGCTCGGATTTCGATTTCGACCTGCTCATTCATACTGGCGCGGGCGCTTACGAATGCGGTGAAGAATCGGCGCTAATGGAATCGCTGGAGGGCAAACGCGGGTACCCTCGCATCAAGCCACCCTTCCCCGCGGTTGTCGGCCTGTATGGATGCCCGACGATCATCAATAACGTCGAGACGCTGAGCGCGGTGGCAGCGATTATTCGCGAAGGCGGCGAAGCCTACGCGAATCGCGGCACGCCAAAAAACGGCGGCACGCGTATGTTGTGCATCTCGGGGCACGTGAATAAGCCAGGCATCTACGAAGTGCCTCTCGGGATGAACATGAAGAAGTTCATCTACGAGGTGGCGGGCGGCATACCCGGGAATAAAAAGATCAAGGCCGTGATTCCCGGCGGAAGCTCCTGCCCGCTGCTGACGGGCGATGAAATCGACATTCCCATGGACTACGACTCGGTGGCCAAAGCCGGTTCGATGCTCGGCTCCGGCGGCATGGTGGTGATGGACGAAAACACCTGCATGGTGGACTTGGCACGGCGCATCATGCAATTTTACGCGCACGAATCCTGCGGGTGGTGCATCCCGTGCCGTGAGGGAACAATCTGGCTGCGGAAGATACTGGAACGCTTCCATGCCGGCCTGGGCCGTGCCGAAGACATCGACATGATCGCCGATCTCGCGAAAAACATGCTGGGGCGCACGTTTTGTCCGCTGGGCGACGCGGCGGCGATGCCAACGATCAGCATCATGAAGAAGTGGCGCAACGAGTTCGAAGAACATTTGCGAGGACATTGTCCGAATAAGTCCGCGGAAGCGTTGGTCGGTTCACGATAAATGGGTTCACGGTAAAGGGGCTCGCGGTCGAAATCCATGCCAGAACAGAAGCTCATCACGCTGAAGATCAACGAGCGCGAGGTTCGCGTGCCGCAGGGCACGCTGCTCATTGAAGCGACGCGCCGCATTGGAACGGAAGTTCCGTCGTTTTGCTACTACCCCGGGCTATCGCTGCAGGCGGCGTGCCGGATGTGCCTGGTGGAAATCGAAAAAGCGCCGAAGTTACAGACCGCGTGCACGGTCATGGCCACCGAAGGCATGATCGTTCGAACGGATACGGAGCAAGTACGCAACGCGCGCAAGTACATGCTGGAATTTCTGCTGACGAATCACCCGCTGGATTGCCCGGTCTGCGACAAAGGCGGCGAGTGCGAGTTGCAGGACATGGTTTTCCGGTACGGAGCGGATATCAGCCGCTTCGTGGAAGAAAAGATTCACCGCCCCGAGGAAAAGTGGTCGGAGCTCGTATATTACGATGCTCCGCGATGCATCCTGTGTTTCCGCTGCGTGCGCGTGTGCGACGAAGGCATGGACGTGAAGGCGCTGGGCGTGGGGATGCGCGGGGCGAACAGCGTGATCATCCCGAACCGCGGCGATCACCTGGAATGCGAAGAGTGTGGAATGTGCATCGACATCTGCCCCGTGGGAGCGCTGACCAGCGGCACGTATCGCTACAAGACGCGTCCGTGGGAGATGAACTATGTTTCCACGGTGTGCACGCATTGTTCGAACGGCTGCAAGACCACGCTGAGCGTGCGCAACCACGAGATTTTGCGTTCGAATAACCGCGACCTGAGCGGCATCAACAAGGATTTTCTGTGTGTGAAGGGACGCTTTGGTTTTGATTTCACGACACATACCGAGCGCATCAAACAGCCACTGGTGCGCAAGGGCGACAAACTGTATCCCGTTTCCTGGGAAGAGGCTGCGCAAGCCGCTGCGGTGAAGCTGAAGGCGATTTACGACGCGCACGGCAAGGATTCTATCGGCTTCATCGGTTCGAACCGCACTTCGAACGAAGAGAATTATTTGTTGCAGCGAATGGCGCGGGCAACTTTTGGAACGAATAACATCGATCATCACCGGACGGCCGATTACACCGGATTGGTTACGGCGCTGGGCGATCGGGCGGCCGATTCCCTGCTGACGATGGAACAGTTGTACCAATCGAAGGCGGTTCTGCTGATCGGAAATGATCCCACGAATCAGAATCCGCTGGTTGGCTGGCAAATTCGCAGCGGCATCCGGCATTTTGGCACGAAGCTCTTCGTCATCAACGCGAAAGAGATCAAGCTGAAGCGAAAAGCCACACAGTTCGTGAAAGTCGCTGCAGGGCAGGAAATGGCCGCGCTCAAATGGCTGGCTCACGATGAAGGCCAGCTTGCGACGGCGCTGGTGGAGCAACTCGTTCAATTGAAAGCGGGGCTTGAGGCGGAGTCCGAGGTGGCCATCGTTTTTGGCGCGGAAGTTTCCGGCGCGGCGATTGCGCAGCTCGTTGCTTTCGGCTCAAAACTTCCCGGCAAGACTCGCTACATGGCGCTCGGCGATTATGCCAATTCGCGTGGCGCTGCGGATATGGGCGTGCTTCCGGATCGCTTGCCCGGCTACGCCTATGTGGATGATGCAAGAGCGCGTGAAGCGTTCGAAAAGCTGTGGGGCGGCGTGATTCCGTCCGAGGCGGGCCACACTGCACCACAAATGGTGGAAGCCGCGCAGAACGGCACGATGAAGGCGCTATACGTTGTCGGCGCGAATCCGTTTGCACATTTTGGCACGCTGGGCTACGGCCGCGGCAAGCTGGACTTGCTGATCGTTCACGAAATGTTTCTGACGGAAACCGCGAAGGTCGCTGATATCGTTTTTCCTGCGGCTTCGGCTTATGAGAAAGACGGCACCGTTACCAATACTTCCGGCGAAATTCAACTGCTCCACAAGGGAGCGGAAGTGATGGGGCCGCGGGGCGACTTCGATCTATTGCGCATCCTTTCGCATCAGCTCGAAAAGCTGGGGCTGGGGAAGGCGTTTCATTACAAGACGCCCGCGGCGGTGTTCGAAGAAATTCGCAAGGCAGTGCCGGCATACGACGTGCCGCCTGCGGGTTTGCTCACGGGAGGCGCGGAGCCAACGCGCGTGCAATTCGCCAAGAACGGTCACGCGCCTTACGACGTTCCAGTGGGCTTGATTCGTTCCGCGGAAGACACGCTGTTCACGAGCGGCACACTGGGCCGCTTCTGCACGATGATGGAATCTGTGCCGGAGGCCAAAGCGAAGCCGTGACCTCTTTCCTATCCAGCAACGCGGAACTGATCATCACGGTGGTCAAGATTGTGCTGCTGCTTGTAATTATTCTCACCGTGGACGCGTATCTCACTTGGTTCGAACGCAAAGTCGTTGCGCACATGCAGTCGCGGTGGGGACCGCACCGCGTCGGTCCGCACGGCCTGCTTCAGCCGCTGGCCGACGGAGTAAAGTTTCTTTTCAAGGAAGATCCGACACCCGCGGGGGTCGACAAGTTTGTCTACTATCTGGCGCCGCTTCTCGCGCTGGCGCTGGCACTCACTTCCATTGCCATCATTCCGTTTGGCCCGGATCCGATCCGCTTGTTTGGACACGATATTTATTTGGGCATCGCGCCTCCGGACCTGAATATCGGAATTCTCGCGCTTTTCGCGATCACCGCGCTGGGAGTTTACGGGATAGCCCTGGCGGGCTGGTCTTCCAACAGCAAGTATCCGCTGCTCGGCGGGCTGCGCAGCTCCGCGCAGATGATCAGTTATGAGCTGGCGCTTACGATGTCCGTGGTGGGAGTGCTGTTGATGGCCGGCAGCTTCAATCTACGAGACATCATCAACGCGCAGGCGCGTCACCCGGAGCGGGGCATTTTGGGCTGGAACGTCTGGCCGCAGATTCTCGGTTTTACTTGTTTCTTCATCGCAGCGGTGGCGGAGACGAACCGCGTCCCTTTCGATCTGCCGGAAGCGGAGTCGGAACTCGTCGCGGGTTTTCACACGGAATACGCCAGCTTCAAGTTCGCGATGTTCTTTATCGCGGAGTACACGAGCATGATCACGGTTTCATGCCTGTGCTCGATCCTATTTTTCGGCGGATGGCTGTCTCCCTTCCCTGCTTCATGGACG